>JAPLHJ010000049.1 GCA_026389675.1 Chloroflexota bacterium
GGGGCGGCTCTGATGCCGCCCCTTTTCATTACCTAATTAATATAGGTTTTTTTGTTTTTTTCTCCGAGCCGTTCCAGCAGAGGCCAGAGTTTTGTAACAAGCCACGGCCAGCACATAATTTTTGTTGAAAAAATACCGGTTGAAGCGGGCGCATATATTTCAGGGCTGCCTTTCTCTATTGCCTTGATTACGGCCCGGACTATTTTTCCAGGACTTTGCGGGTCACCCAGGAACGTAAGCGGAGACCCGCCGTGGGAGGCCTCATATTTCAGCATGGGCGTATCGACAGAGTCAGGGAAAATAGTTGATACTTTTATATTATGCTTCCTCAGCTCTATGCCAAGGGTCAGGAAGAAGCCCCTTAAAGCGAATTTCGATGCCGTGTAAACCGAGCTGTAGGTTTCGGGAACGAGACCGGCCAGTGAGGAAATAGTCACGATGTGTCCCCGTTTAGCAGGTATCATTACGGCCAATACTTCCTTGGTGCAGTTGACGGCCCCTATAAAATTCACCTTCATCTGGTCATCGATATTCTCATAGCTGCAATTTTCGAAAAGCGCTGGACGGATAATGCCTGCGTTGTTTATCAAGATATCAATTTTTAAGAATCTGTTTACGGCCGATTCTACAAGCGTCTTCACATCCGCCCTGTCCGTAATATCGCATTTAATAATCAGTGGATTTGAGGTCAAACCGGAAGCCGATGATTCCAGGCCGTTAAAATTTATATCCGCAAGAACAAGTTTAGCCCCTCTTCTATCCAACTCCCTTGAAAGTGCCGTGCCTATGCCGCCGGAAGCGCCTGTTATAATAATTGTTTTGTTTGAAAAGAATTGTTTTGTTTGAAAAGTCGTACATTTCCCTTGCCTTCATATTCAACTGACGTTGGAGGTAATTATACGATCGAGTTTTCGCCAAATCAAGCCAAGTGTATATAACCCCCTTAATTCAATTGACCGGCACTAAAAAGGGGCGGCCTGAAGGCCGCCCCTTTGCTTTATAATCATACAGAACAATTCCATGAAAAATTGATCTGCTAATTAGAATAGACTACCTCGTAACAACCGGTCCCTTATACGATCGTCTCTCTCTTTTTCGCGGAATACTGCGCCCTGTGATTCCTGGCTGAGGGGCAACTGCAAGTCTTACAGGTTTTTATCGTAACCTCGCTGTGGGCGTGGTTTACCTCGTGAAAGTTGAACTCACAGCTCTCACCATGAATATTAAGCTTTGTCTGCGATTTTACTTAGTTTGAGCTGTAGCTGTGATGACCGTAGCTTGAGCTGCCGTTCTGTAGTTTCTTTGCTTTTCTGCAGCCCGGGCAACGCTTGGGTTCGTTGGTAAGGCCTTTGGTGGCAAAGAACTCTTGTTCCCCCGAAGTGAACGTAAAGCCAGTACCACAATCGGTGCACTTTAGCGATTTGTCTTGAAAACTCATCGGATGACCTCCTTTAATAAATTTAGCCAGTATTCGGGCCATCCAATACTTTAAATAGAGCCGGTGTGATGTAAGAAGCTTGTAATAACCTAAACTTGAACTATATTAAAAGTATACGCCAAATTGTAACTTATGTAAAGAAATAGGTACGTAATAAAGACCGGCTTTTCGGTTATATCCGGTGATCTTAACGGATGATGACGCGCGGTCCACCGCTCAGGCTGGCGCTCCATTGCTTGGGCGGCTCGATCTTTTCCAGCCTTTCCAGTTGCCCGATGTTTTTCAACCGATGGTAGATCAACTGCCAGGCGCAGGGGCGGTCGGGCCTGACCTCGCAGCGGTCTTCCCGTGAACCTCCGCAGGGGCCATTCAACAAATGCTTGGCGCAGCGCGTGACCGGGCAGATGCCGCCGTACTCGTGCAGCACGCAAGATCCGCACTGGGAGCACTTCTCAGTCCAGACGCCCCGTTCCTCCAGTATGCCAAGGAATTTCGTGTTCAGGCCGGCATAGACCGGCTTCTTGAGGAAACGCTCGGCAATGGCCTGGACGCCCGCGCCGCACCCCAGCGACAGCACCACGTCAACTTTCTCAATAGCCTCGATAGCCTGTTCGATAAACACATTGTCGCACTGCCGCTCGATAGTAAGCTCGCTGACCTCGTAACCCAGTCCCCTGGCTTTCGACGCTATGCGCAGGGCCGAGGAAATAATGCTCACTTCCCTCTCACCGCCGGCCAGGCAAACGGTCACACAGGTACCGCAACCCAGCACCAGTATCTTGGAATCATTGGGAAGCATATCAAGGAGTTCGGGGATGCTTTTTCTCTCTGCTACTATCATGGTTTTATCTCCTGTTGAACCCGTGTTTTCGCCCGGTTGAGCGGGCTGGGTCCGAGCCTCTGCACGGTTTCAGCCATCTCGCGCACATGCTCGGTGAATAAACGCGCCATGGCGGCGCTGACATTGACCATCTTAAGGCGCTCTGCTTCCAACCCGCTTTCAGCCAGCAGCTTGCGGGCATAGTTCACCCGGCGTTTGGCAATGAGGTTGCCCTCTTTGAAATGGCAGCTTCCTTCCTCGCAGCCGGCAACCAGGACGCCGTCGGCGCCGTTCTCGAAAGCTCTGAGGAAATACTCGACTTCCAGCCTGCCGGTACAGGGCGTGCGGATTATCCTCACGTTGGAGGGGTACTGCAGCCGCATTGAACCGGCCAGGTCGGCTGCCGCGTACGCGCAATAGATACAGCAAAAAGCTACAATGGTGGTTTCTTTTTCATTTGAGCTCATAGCACACCGCTTTTCTCCGGCACAACAGCCGGCCCGCTTTCTTTGATTCCGCTTCTAAATAATTCATCCAGCATATCCTTGAACTGCCTTGATTCGAAATGGTTCAACTGTATGGCACAGGCCGGGCATTCAGCCGCGCAGATGCCGCAACCCATGCACTTGGCAGCGATAATCTCCGCCTTGTGGTCGGCATTAACCGTTGGGGCGCCATACGGGCATACCTTGGTACAGGTCATGCATGAGATGCATTTGCTCTGATCTACCTGTGAAACCTGCGCGCCGACCTCCAGGCAAGCTTTGGAGAGCACGGTTGAAGCGCGTGAG
>JAPLHJ010000244.1 GCA_026389675.1 Chloroflexota bacterium
GGGAAGTCGTAAACCTGCAGATCGATACCTACCGCTGGCTGATCGTCCTCGGGATTATACCGGCATTTATTGCCCTGTTTTTCTTCGTGTTTATCAAAGAGCCGCCCAAACAGCAGGCCTGCCCGGTTTCCACTTCCTGTAAAACCGCTGAGAATACAACCCTCTCTGTATCCGAAACCGCTCTGGGCAAGAGATTCAAAATTTTCCTGTGCATCGTTTTTCTCTTCACGCTGGGTAATTCAAGTGACGCCTTCCTCATCCTCAGGGCGCAAAACCTCGGCAACAATGTATTTTATATTATATTGATGCTGGTGTTGTTTAACGCGGTTTACGCCCTTTTCTCGGTCCCTTCCGGAATACTGTCCGATAAGATCGGCCGCCGCAAAGTTATTTTGCTCGGTTGGAGTATATACGCCCTCGTTTACCTGGGGTTCGCCGTCCTGGACCAGCCATGGACGGTGTGGTTGCTGTGGGGGCTTTACGGCCTTTACTACGGGTTAGCGGAGGGTGTGGCCAGGGCACTGGTCTGCGACCTGGTGCCGGAAGATAAACGCGGGACAGCTTTCGGTATGTACCATGGGGTGGTGGGTATAACCCTGTTGCCTGCCAGCCTGGTAGCCGGGTGGCTGTGGCAGTCGGTTAACCCCGCCGCCCCCTTTTACTTCGGCGCAATAATGGCCGGTTTGGCTGTTACCGGGATGGTACTGTTTATCCGGGATTAGGCATCAGCCCAGGACGATATTATCGATCAGCCTGGGTTTCCCCAGCCTGACCGCCAGCGACACCAGAGCTTTGCTTTCGATCTTGTCTATCTCATCGAGGGTCTGCATATCGGCGATGCTGACATAGTCTATTCTGGCCGCCGGTTCCCGCGAGATAAGGTCGGCCATAGCTTTCCTGATAATCCCGGCATCACGCTCGCCCTTTGCGAACATGTCCATAGCCATGCAGAGCGACCTGTAAAGGACAGGTGCGGAAAGGCGTTCGCTACCGGTGAGGTAGGTATTGCGGCTGCTCATGGCCAGCCCGTCTTTCTCCCGTATGGTAGGGCAGACTATTACTTGGAGGTTCATATTCAGATCGGCAACCATTTTCTGTATTACCAGGGCCTGCTGGGCATCCTTCTGTCCGAAATAGGCCTTATCGGGCTGCACGATGTTGAACAGCTTGTTACAAACGGTGGTTACCCCGCGGAAATGCGTGGGCCTGGATTTGCCTTCCAGCTTGGCTGTTATCCCCTGTACGTCCACCCACGTGTTATATCCGCCGGCGTACATCTCATCGCTGTCCGGTATAAAGACGATGCCGGTTTTCGCCTTGTCCAGCATGGCGAGGTCACGGTCAAGGTCGCGCGGGTAGGCTTTATAATCCTCGTTGGGGGCAAACTGGGTCGGGTTAACAAATATGCTCACCACGGCCACCGGGTTATCACGCCCGGCTACCCGTACCAGTTCGAGGTGCCCTTCGTGCAGGTATCCCATGGTAGGTACAAAACCTACCGCCCCCTCGCATTTGCTGCGCAGGGCTTTCATCTCGGGAATGGAGCGGGCTATCTGCATGAAGCTTTTCTCAGAGGTCTTTCAGCAGGCCCTCATCCATGGTGGAGCCGTGCTCGGAAGACGGAAAAACGCCGGATTTCGTTTCATTGATATATTCGCCGATGGCGGACCTGATGACCCCGGCCAATTTCGCGTACTGTTTGGCGTGTTTGGGCACGAAGTCCGTAAATAATCCCAGCATATCGTGTATTACCTGTACCTGGCCATCACAGTATGGGCCTGCGCCTATACCGATGGTGGGTATCTTTAATCTGGCGGTGATTATCCTGGCCAGGGGGGTGGGGACGAGTTCCAGCACCACTGCGAAGGCGCCGGCCTGTTCCAGCGCAAGAGCATCGGTCAGCAGGCGCCTGGCTGAATCCGCTGTTTTGCCCTGCACACGGTGCCCGCTGAGCTGATGAATGGACTGCGGGGTCAACCCGATATGTCCCATGACCGGTATTCCGCAATCCACGATGCGTTTCACGGTGTCGGCCACCGTTACCCCGCCTTCAAGTTTTACAGCCTGGCAGCCGGCCTCCTGCATAAACCTGGAGGCATTTCGCATTGCGTCGGCTGTGTTCACCTGGTAAGTCATGAAAGGCATGTCGCCGATAATCAGTGACTGCTTGGTGCCGCGTACCACGGCTTTGGCATGGTGAAGCATCTCTTCCATGCTCACGGGGACGGTCGTCTCATAACCCAGCATCACCATCCCCAGCGTGTCCCCGACCAGGATGAGCGGCACACCTGCCTCGTCGACGATCTTAGCCATGGAATAATCGTAGGCTGTGAGCATGGTGATCTTCTCACCTGCCCGCTTCATATCCTGGATTTTGCTGATGGTAAAGCGCATGTAAAGCGGCCTGCTGCTATTTTGTAGCTACCAGATCGTCCATCCAGGCATCGACGTTCTTGGTCGACTTGATATGGTTATGCGAATCGACGTATACCATCCTGGGCTTCACATGCGCTGCTTCATCACCGGGGACCTCATGATAGGTAAGGATAATTACTATGTCATCCCTGTTGGCCAGCCTTGCCGCGGCCCCGTTTAGACATATGTCCCCGGACCCCGGATTACCCTCGATGGCATATGTGCTGAAGCGCGCGCCGTTATGCACATTTAATATCTCAACGCGCTCGTAAGAAAGGATGTCCGCCGCTTTCAAAAGGTCGCTGTCTATGGTGACGCTGCCCTCATAATCGATATTGCAATCGGTTACCCTGGCCCTGTGTATTTTACTTTTCAACATAGTTCTGGTGGACATATCTCTTAACTCCTTACAGCAATAGAATATATGTTGCTATATCGATTTGTCGGCGGACGCCGATGCATACCCGGATTTAAAATCAATGCCGAGTTCCCGGTACAGGTCATCGCAATAGGAGGACGGCCGGTGCCCGCGTCCTTCTAAGATGTCACGTATCTCCCCGGCCGTTTCAAGGCTGAGATGTCCCCTGGCCAATGCGATACCCAGTGTCTTGAGTCCCATCAGGCGGTAAGTGTCGATGGCGTCGGGGTGGTCTTTTTCCAGGGCGGCAACGTGTTTGCGTATGGTTTCAACATCGCCCCTGGCAATCGGGCCTGTCAGGCAGCCCGGTATGCCCACGCGCTCGATATTTTTGACGGTGCCTTTGAGCAGGGGGAGCATTGCTTTAATAGCCTCTTCCCGTGGGATACCGAAAGACTGCCAGAGATCGGCGGATGTTTTCATCA
>JAPLHJ010000076.1 GCA_026389675.1 Chloroflexota bacterium
CGCAGCGATCCACCCGTGCTGGCCATCAGCTTTCACTGGGAGTGCAAGGTTGCCCCGGAGACACGCAGTACCTTGCCGCATTACCGAAGCATCATCCCACAGTTGGCCCGCTGGAACAAGACAGGCGAAGTGGAGATACTCGGCCACGGGCACCCCAGCATATGGACCACACTGAGGCCAATGTGGGAGCGTTACGGTATCGAGCCCGTAGCTAATTTCGATGAGGTAATGGAACGCGCCGACGTCTATGTCTGCGACCAAATGTCCACACTCTACGAGTTCGCCTCGCTGGACCGTCCAGTGGTGGTGCTCAATGCCCCATGGTACCGGCGGGACATCGAGCACGGGTTGAGGTTCTGGGAATGCGCCGACGTCGGCGTTAACTGTGATCAGCGGGAAGACTTAATCACATCAATCCAGAAGGCACTCAAGGATACACAAGCACAAAAGAGAAAGCGGCATACTGCCGTTAATAAGGTCTACAAATACACCGATGGCCGAGCTGCCGAGAGGGCGGCCCAGGCCATCATGGAGGTTCTATGAAAATACAGATATTGGTAACCATGATCACTTCAAAGGGCACTTATTACAAGGGCCAGGTGGCCGATGTTCAACCTGAGATAGCTAAACAGTGGGTGAGCAAGGGACGTGCTTTGTCGCTCGAACCTGTTAAGGCTGTCAAAGTCGAAACCAAGCCAATTCAAGGCAAGAAACGCGGGAGGTCAAAGAAAAAATGATCACCATTCGTTATAAATCAGTCGTAATCAACGGCCTGGACCGGACAAACAAGGTTGAAACCCTGCCTGATGTCGAGGCCCTGCAGCTCGTAAGAATGGGTTATGCCGAGATCGTCCGGGAAAACGCCATGATAACTCCGCCGGAGATACGTGCGGAAGTGACAACCTTCGAAAACAAGGATGAAGCCCCTAACAAGAAGAGAGTTAAGAAATGGGGCTAAAGCAGACGGTTGCCCTGGCAGTTGAACCGACCTGTCCTTCATATATGGCGATACTACCGATGACAAAATGGCTTGAGTCGTCCCACCCGTTCGCGTCTCCTGCCGCATCCAAATAGAGGATATACATAAAACAATCAAGAATTAGGTAAAAAAAATTGCGACCAAGTGCAACTTAAGTTGCAACGGACCACAATTGCAGCCCTCCTAATCGCATTGAGAATGTTATCAATTACCTATACCCTCGTCAAATTGTACGATCAGTTATCAAAAGGCGGAGCTGAAAACCTACCTGACAACCAGCAGCCGGGCATAACGCCTTGGCCCGGCCCCCAGGAGAAAACGTGAGAAAAGATAAAAACAAAGAACGCACGCAGACACAAACCGAAAACACGGATGAAATCCCCAACAAGAAGAGAGTTAAAAAATGGGGTTAAAGCAGACGGTTGCCCCGGCAATTGAACCCATCAGTCTGACTGAAGGGAAGCTTCATTTGAGGATTGATACAACGGCTGAGGACGTACTGATAAGCTCCCTGATCAAAGCAGCCCGGCAGTATTGTGAAAACTACCAGCGCAGGGCATACATAACCCAAACATGGGAGCTTTGGCTGGACCGCTTTCCGGACATAGATATTATCGATGTCCCTCTGTCCCCGCTGCAGTCCATAACCTCGATCAAGTATTACGATACCGCAAACGTCGCACATACCTTTGCCTCAAGCGAGTATTTCGTCGACAGCAAGTCACAGCCCGGGCGGGTGTCACTATCCTATGGAAAATCCTGGCCCACCGGCACGCTGAGGCCGACCAACGGTGTCTGCATCATCTTTGTTGCAGGATATGGATCCGCAGCGTCCGCCGTACCTGCGACGGCCTGTTATGCCATTTTATTGCTTGTGGCCCATTATTACGAGAACAGGGAAGCAGCCGGCGCCTCACAAATCTACCAGGCCCCGCTAAGTGTGGATGCACTGCTCTGGCAGGAGCGCTGTTTCTAAATGAAAATCGGTTTATTGCGGCACAGGGTCATTATCGAGAAGCCGACGCAGGGCAAGAACGCCATCGACGAGGTTGTCTCGACGTGGAGCACGTTCTGTACCGTATGGGCAGCTGTAGAGCCGGCGGCCGGCAACGTCTATTATACGGCCAAACAGCTGGATGCCAGGGTAGATGGCCGGGTCAGAATACGCTACCGAGGCGACGTGGAGCCAACCATGCGCATCAAGTTCGACGGCAGGA
>JAPLHJ010000232.1 GCA_026389675.1 Chloroflexota bacterium
CTGTGCACGTACTGAAAGCCGACCAGGCCGTCTTCCTGGGGGATTCAGAGCCTGCGGCAAGCTATCTCAACATGGACAAGATCATCGCGGCGGCGAAACAGACCGGCGCTGAGGCTGTCCATCCGGGATACGGCTTTCTTGCGGAAAATCCTCTATTTGCAGAGCACTGCGAACAGGAGGGGCTGGTCTTTATCGGCCCCCCTTCGCGAGTCATCCGTGAATTGGGAGACAAAACGGTTGCACGCCGCACCGTAGCGGAAAGCGGTGTGCCAGTGATCCCCGGCATGAACCGGCCCGAATCGGACCCCGACACCCTTGCACGGGAGGCGGCAAACATCGGGTACCCCGTTCTCATCAAGGCCGCTGCCGGAGGTGGTGGAAAGGGCATGCGCGTCGTCACCACGCCTAAAGATTTTCAAGAGGCCTGCATCTCGGCATCAAGTGAGACAAAGAGGGCATTCGGCGATGGGTCCATCTACTTAGAAAAGTATCTCGTGCGGCCCAGGCACGTGGAGTTCCAGATTCTCGCCGATATGCATGGCCACGTGGTACACCTTCTGGAAAGGGAGTGCTCCATCCAGAGACGCCACCAGAAGATCATCGAGGAGACGCCCTCGCCCATCATGACACCCGAACTGAGGGAGCGCATGGGGGCGGCCGCGGTGGCCGTGGCGAAAGCGTCTGGATACGTGAACGCCGGAACCGTGGAATTCCTGGTTGACCAGGGGGGAGACTTCTATTTTCTCGAGGTCAACACCCGCCTCCAGGTGGAACACACCATCACGGAGATGATCACCGGCCTCGATATCGTGCGTATCCAGCTGGAAGTCGCCGCCGGTAATCCCCTGCCCCTCATCCAGGAAGATGTGCGAGGCAGGGGGCATGCCATCGAGTGCCGGATTTACGCGGAAGACCCGGAAAAGGGGTTCTATCCCTCCCCCGGCAAGATAATCTACATGCATGAGCCTTCAGGCCCCGGCATACGCAACGACTGCGGCATCTATTCAGGCTTCATTGTGCCTGTAGAGTACGACCCCATCCTGTCGAAACTGATCGCCCACGCAGTAGACAGGAACCAGGCGATTATGCGGATGGTACAGGCGCTCGAGGACTATGTTATCCTCGGGGTGAAGACACCCGTGCCCTTCCTGATCGATGTGCTCAAATCCGGGGCTTTTGCCAGAGGAGATACCTTCACCGATTTTATCGAAGCCCACTTTGCAGGCTGGAAGCCTAACCGGTGTGAAGCGGATGCTGCCTGCGCCGCATTCATCATCGATGAGCTGACTGGCGGCAGGCAGGCCAAAGCCTCTGCAAGACAGGAGGCTGGCAACTTGTCGCCCTGGCAGACACTCGGGTCCTGGGGACGGTAAGTACCGGAGGAAATAGCAAGCTATGGAATACCGGCTCAAGTTAGATGAAAATATGATCCCATTTAAGGTTCAAAAGAAAGGGGACCACGGCGTTACTCTTTCCCAGGGCAACCGCCTTCTTGAGGTTGATTATACCGTTATCTCCAGTCATCACCTTCACCTCTTGGTAAACGGTTTGCCCGTAAATGCCTATCTTGCCCGGGACGGGAATACTAAGACGGTAATCATCAGGGGAATCCCCTATTTCATAGGCGACGGAGATAGTCCTGATACACGCACCAGGGGTAAGAAAAGATCCGAGGTCATCCCTCAGGAAATCACGCCGCCCATGCCCGCAGTGGTCGTCAGAATACAGGTCTTACCGGGAGACAGGGTGAAACAGGGTGAAAGTGTCATCGTCGTCGAATCGATGAAGATGGAAACGACGCTGACCGCTCCCTCGGATGGGAGGGTGCGTGCGGTGAATGTTGCTGTGGGAGACAAGGTGATGCCCGGCCAGATATTAGTTGATATTGATAGGGACGCTGCAGCCTCAACGCAAGAGGAATCACGACCCGGCTAATGACCGGCAATACCATACACATAAAGGAGGTAATCGATGGAGGACCGCCACTTGCTCTATCGCGTCGAAGAAGGCGTGGGACATATCACCATCAACAGGGAAGTGCAGAGAAACGCCATAACACCTGAAGCGCTCGCATTATTCCATGGATACCTGGATGAGGCGGAAAAGGACGAAAAGGTGCGTGCCCTGCTGGTCACCGGCGCCGGGGAGAAGGCCTTCTGCACGGGCGCGCAGTTGAGTGGCGAGGTGACCACGGGGGGCAAGAATGTCTTTGCCAGCTATGCAAGCCTTCTGAACCGTATCGTGAGTTTCCCCAAACCGACCGTGGCCCGGGTCAAAGGATTCTGCCTGGCAGGAGGCATGGGATTTATGCTTGCCTGCGATATCGTTCTGGCCAGCGACGACTCAAAATTCGCAACTC
>JAPLHJ010000048.1 GCA_026389675.1 Chloroflexota bacterium
GCGTTGAATTAGGAGAATATGATTATGAAATCCTTTACACTCCTCTTACTGGCAACTGCCGTGGCTATCAGCCTGTTTGCAGGTTGTGGCGCACCTTTGCAAGCATGCCCGAAGATCGGCGATAAGGCGCCGGATTTCACCCTGCCCGGCCTGGATGGCAAGAGCATCAGCCTGAGCAGCTTTGCCGGCAAGCCGGTTATCATTAATACCTGGTCTGTAAGTTGCATCGAATGCAAAAGGGAAATGCCCTATTTCAGTGATATCGGCAAGCAATACGGGGGACAGGGACTGGTGATTTTGTCTGTAAACACTCTGGACAGCACAGGTACAATAAAAGATTTCCTCACCAAGAATGGTTACGACTTTACAACTTTGATAGATTTAAAAAATGAAATCTATAAGAAATTCTGCTGTCCCAAGAATGCCGACCCGAACACGTTCTTTATCGGCACGGACGGAACTATCAAATCCATCAAAATCGGCGGATTTGCCACCAAGGATGACCTGGTGATAGAAGTAAAAAAAATCATACAGTGATACGCATTAAATAGACGTGCACCTCAATTTGACGATTAATAAATTGGATCCTGCGCAATTGAAGTACCTGTATTTCAAAAACCGTATAGTATGTTTTGAACACCCCGGTCAAGCATAATAATCAAGGGTGCCTCGGCTTACATACGTGATGCGGCACTCGGATGTTTCCTTATCATCAAGGAATAGGGGCGATTTTCGTCATATTTCAAAGAAGTTCTATACTATAGGCTGATTGTTATTTTTTAACCGGGAAGAACCAACGCTATGAATGATATAAAGATTAACCGATTACTATGGATACTCGTACCGGCAACTGTTATCCTGATATCCGCGGTTGCCGTTATCGACCGCGTCGCGCACGCCAGTCCGGCAATCAGCCAGCCTGCGATAGTGACCAAGGCCGCTACACAGACTGATGTAAACATCGGCAATAGAATCGGCTTCACAGCGCCGGATTTCACCCTGCCTACCGTGGATAAAAGAGAAATAAGCCTGAGCGATTACCGCGGAAGGCCGGTCATCCTCAATTTCTGGGCTACCTGGTGCGGCCCCTGCCGATACGAAGTCCCAGCTTTTAAGGCCTTCTCTGAAAAACACCCCGAGGAAGAGGTCGTGGTTATCGCGGTCAATACGCAGGATGACCCCGACAGCGCCCTGGGCTATGCCAAAGCAGACGGGCTGAAATTCGTAATACCGGTTGACCCCCGCGGAACCGTGGCCAACCTGTACAATGTCAGGGGCATGCCCACCACTTTCTTTATAAGCGAAACCGGCATTATTACATCCATCAAAATCGGCCCTTTTCTCGGTATTGATGAGATGGAGGAGCGGATGGCCTCAGTTAAATAAACCTGATATATTTGACAAATTCGGTTATAATAATTCAAATGTATTATACAAATTTAGTCGGTTGAACTTGTTAACACGATATGCCGATAGCTGATAATAAGGATATAATTGACAGGGAGAAGATAGTCAAGAAGCTTGAGCTTGATAAGTGCCGCGGAGAACTGGCTACACTGCAAACGAGGTTCAAAGTTGGCGAACTGCCGGCAGACGCTTACTTGGAGAGAAGCAAAGCTCTGCTTGAGCAGATAGCAATACTTGAAAAGGAAGTTAACAACATACCTATTTCCATGATAGACAGATTCAAGAAAAACCGCGCGCTTTTAACTATTATAGGCGTCGTCCTTTTCGGGCTGTTGCTCTGCGGGACTATTATCCTGCTGGTACCCAGGACCGGCAGCGGGGTCGGCAATATCGCACCGGACTTCGTCATGCAGTTAAGCGATGATAATTCCCGGGCTTTAAGCTCATTCCGCGGCAACACGGTCGTACTTGTTTTCTGGGACCGTGATTTCTGGGACGACCAGTTCTTTTACGTGAACGGAGTAGAACGCAAGCTCTATACACCTGATAAGCTGAACCAGCTTTACCAGAAATCCGGGGGGAAAGACCCGGCCATCATAGCTATTGCCTCAGGCGCCAGCAGCAGCGATATAGAACACCTGGTAAAGGATTACGAGATAAGCTTCCCGGTAATCGGGGACATGTCAGGCAAGCTGCGCTCGAGCTACAACATATCCTACGAGCCGACCCTGGTTTTCTTGGATAAAAACGGCATAATACGCGCCAGGGTAGAAGGGCCAGTTACAACTCTTTCCGACCTGGAGCAGGCCGTCCTGGCCGTTTCGACCGGCACCAGGGCCAAGCCATCCGTTCCACCTATAAGCGACGTTATAGTACAATCGAATAATGAAAAAAGCGCCGTAGTTAACTGGAGCACTTCTCAGCCCTCAACGACACAGGTAGATATAGATGGTAAAAATATCCAGACGGTGATAACTGTAGCACCGGTGACGCTGCATTCGCTCACCATCGCTGACCTTGATCCGGGCGCTTCGTATCATATCAGGATCCTCTACAATATCAACAACATCAATGTGTCAGAGCACTCATTCAGCGCACTCGGGGACACGGTGGTTTCAAAGCGGTTCCTGGCCGCGACATCCTCTAAGGATACCAGCTACCCGGAGATATCAGGCGCGGGGACCAGCTCTGTCACGGACTCGGCCATGTTGATAACCTGGAAGACCGACGAACCGGCTACGGGAGAAGTGGATTACGGGCTCGACAGGAATTACCGCAATACAGCCAGCCAGGGTAACAGCCTCTCCATCTGGCATACCGTCAAGATCGACAATCTGCTTCCCGAAACGCAGTATTA
>JAPLHJ010000125.1 GCA_026389675.1 Chloroflexota bacterium
GCAAGGGTAATATCTTATCGCGCCAAAAAAGAATTCTATGACGAGCCAGTTATAGCTGTGGTTGTGCAGAAAATGGTTAATTCAGACAAGGCTGGCGTTATGTTCACAGCCAACCCCAGAAACAACAATCTTAACAGCCTGGTAATTGAGGGCGCATTTGGGCTCGGCGAGGTGGTAGTTGGGGGATTGGTAGCGCCTGATTATTATGAGATTGACAAGTCTAATATGAAGGTCAGGGATACCAGGATTTCCCATAAGAATTTCAAGATAATCCGCGATGAAAAAGGCAGCAATAAAAATATTGACCTCTCGGAGAAGGAAGCCAGCGAGCAGGTGCTTAAAGACAAGGAAATTCTGCAAATAGCCGGGCTGGGAATGAAAATTGAGCAGCATTATGGTAGCCCGCAGGATACTGAATGGGCAATTGAAGGTAATAAAATCTTCATGCTTCAGTCCAGGCCGATAACCACCCCGATTAGTTCTGTAAAGGTAGAATCGGAAAAACCAGAGGAGGAGAGCAAGGAATTAATCAGGGGACTCGGGGCCAGCCCGGGTCGCGGCAGTGGAGAGGTACGTGTGCTTGTCTCTCCGGATAAGGATAATGGATTCGAGAGTGGGGATGTGCTGGTCGCTGCGATGACCACCCCTGATTGGGTGCCCCTTATGATGAAAGCGTCTGCTATAGTTACTGACGGCGGTGGCGTGACGTGCCATGCCGCCATCGTATCCCGTGAAATGGGCTTACCCTGTGTTGTGGGGACGAGGAATGCTACCAAGGTGCTGCAGGACAAGATGCTCGTTACAGTGGACGGAACTCATGGCACAGTATATGAAGGCAGATTGAAAGAAGACAAGAAGGCTCAAGACAAGGGAACAGAAGTAATAGCTAAATCGGCCCCTATTGTCACTGCGACAAAGCTGTATGTCAACCTTGCTATGCCGCATGAAGCTGAGAGGATAGCCAAGGAGGATGTTGACGGTGTCGGATTGCTCAGGGCGGAATTTATGGTCATCGATGCCTGCGACGGCATACATCCACGGCAGTTGATTGAGGAAGGCAAGAGCAACCAGTTTGTCGATGCCATGGTCAGGAAACTGCGCATTTTCACACGCGCCTTCTATCCCAGGCCGATTATTTACAGGGCTATCGATTTCCGCACCAATGAATTCCGCAACCTGCGTGGCGGTGACAAATATGAAACCGTCGAACAGAACCCCATGATCGGGTTCCGCGGATGCTACCGGTATATCCTGAACCCCGACCTCTTTGAGCTTGAATTGAAGGTCATACAGAAGGTCAGGGAACTCGACAAGAACCTTCACCTGATGATCCCCTTCGTGCGCACGCTATGGGAATTTAAACGCTGCAAGAAGCTTATAGATGACAGCGGACTTGGTGAGTACATGGATATGCAGTTATGGGTAATGGCTGAGGTGCCCTCCGTGATTTACTGGCTTGAAGACTACGCTAAAGCTGGTATTAACGGTGTTTCGATTGGTTTAAATGACCTCACCCAGCTAATGCTTGGCGTGGATAGGGATAGTGAAATATGTGCCCCGCTGTTTGACGAACGCGACAAGGCGGTGCAGGAGGCTATTAAA
>JAPLHJ010000251.1 GCA_026389675.1 Chloroflexota bacterium
GGTGTTATGGGCAGGTAAGGTGTCCTTTTGCCGAGGTTGGGAAGATTGGGCGTTTTTTCATGTAGGGTGTTTGAACCGAATGGTGCTACCTGGATGATCAGCTTCTTTGCCATGCGTGAAATTCCTCCTTAAATTAATGGTTTTTTATTTGATATAATCGATTATTCGGGTGAATTCCTTCAGGTTGGCCGGGTCCGGTTTCCTCTTCCCTTCCTCTATCTCCTTGATGATCCTGGTGACCATCTCGTTGGCCGGCGTTTTCATGCAGACCTCTTTGCCCTTTCTGACCACGTAGCCATTGACGAAATCAACCTCCGTTTTGCGCCCCTTTTCGATATCCTGCCACATCGAAGGCTTGGTTGGACGGTGTTTGGCGAAGGCGAAATCCAGCAATTTAGAAGCATTATCGAAATCGGCCTTATTGCGCACCAGCACAATTGACGGTGAGACACCCATAAGCTCCGCGAAATTGACTCCGGCCGCGATGCCGACATCGTAAGTCTCGGTTATCACGGTCAATGCGACTTTGCGGGCAGCTTCGTTGTCTATAACACCGCCGTAGGTAAGCCCGGCGATAGTGCCCACGCCGGTCAGTGAGACCGTGATAAGCAGCTTGGTCCAGCGGTCGCCAATGATGTTATCGGCGATCTCAGTCGGGAAGGCTTTGGAGAGCAGATCAGCCACATCCTCCGCCGTCTTGCTCCTGCCTGTAGGCCACTGGCCGATGATAAATCCGCCTTCCGTGGTCTGGATGAGCTGGCCCGGCCCCTGGTTGGTGCCGCCCCAGGTGATGCTGCAGGCGATGGTGCGCTTGACACCCACGATTTTAGCGATGGTTTCCTCGTTGATACCGTTCTGCAGGGAAACCACAGGCGCTGTTTTAGATATGGAAGGCAGGATGGAGGTAAGGGCTTTCTCCGTATGCAGGCCTTTGACTGCCAGTAATACGATGTCTGCCCAACCGGTATAATCCTTTCCGGTGAATTGATCGGGAGTTAAAGACTTAACCGGGATGCTGAGCTCAGTAAATCCGGATACCTCCAGGCCCTTATTCATCATTTTGACGTGTTCGCGGTCGGCATCCAGGACAACAACATTCTCGCCTTTCTTTGTCAGCAGGGCTGCCGTAATTCCCCCGATAGCTCCTCCACCTATTACAACGATATTTTTATAGGGCATGTGATATATCAGCCTCCTTGCGTTCTAATATATAATATCGGCAAACCAGCCCGACAACCGAAAGGATGCAAACGTATTATACATTTTACTGTCTGGCTGTCAATCAGCCTGGAGTTTCCGGTTATTTATATATGGAGAAGGCGAACTCAAAAGCAGCCAGGCTCTTCTGTATGTCCTTCTCTGTCATCACGCCCGACATATAAACGTGGCCGGGCAGCAGCACCACGCCCGGGTTGCCCAGCAGCAGGCCCAGCCTGATCATGAGGTCGAACTCGAAGACCTCCATAACCTGGCTCATGTCGAATTTGCCGTTTAGCCCAAAGTGCACGATGCTGTACAAAGAGTGGGCCGAGACGTCCAACTTCAGCCTGGCGGTTATTTCGTTGATGCCTTTGGCTAACTGCGCCGCACGGTCGATGGAGTTTTGCACGTAGTTACCCTTCTCTAATTCCTCCATGAAGGCGATGCCGGCCGCCATGGCCAGCGGGTGTGCGCAGAATGAGCCCATGGGGAAGAGAGGACCGAAATGCTCGGCCCGCGGGTCCAGGGCGCCCACCACGGACATTACATCCTCGCGGCCGCCTACGGCGCCGATGGGCATGCCGCCACCGGCAGGCTTTCCCAGGCAGGTGAGATCGGGCGTTATGCCCAGTACCTGCTGTGCTCCGCCGATGGCCACACGGAAGCCGGTAGCCACCTCGTCGAAAGCCAGCAGCACGTTGTATTTAGTGGTCAATTCACGTAACTGCTTCTGGAAGCCCTCGGCCAGCGGTGTGCCGCCGGTTGATGCCCCCAGCGGTTCCAGCACCACGGCTGCCACCTGGTCCCTGTTATCTATCAGCGCTTTCTCCACTATGCCGATATCGTTGGGCGGCAGGTTGATCAGGTTGTCCCAGTGGTTATTGGGAATGCCCAGCGTAAAGAGCGTGCCGGAGCCGGCCGCCAGCGCGTCGTAAGACAAAACCCCGTTCCAGCCGTGATGATGCCCGGCGAACTTGATGATCTTGGTTTTACCGGTGAAGGCGCGGGCGATCTGGCAGACCAGCTCGGTGGCCTCGTTGCCCGAATTGACTATCTTGATTTTCTTGATGGAAGGGTAATGCTTCATCACCTTCTGCGCCCACTTTGTGGCCAGTTCCTCGCACATCTCCAGGTGGAAGCCGTATTTATCCAGGGCCCGGTCGATGGCCTTGCGTATGGCCGGCGCCTTGTGGCCGATATACGAGATGCCCTGGTCGATGAACATGTCGATGTACTCGTTGCCGTCAACATCGTAGAGCTTCGAGCCTTGAGCATTATCGATGAAGAGCGGGTATGGCCTGTGCCAGATCATATAGGCGGGCGCGCCCATCGGCACTATGTATTTGCGCGATTCCTCGTTGAGCTTTTTGGAGTTGGGGGTCTTCTTCTCGTAGGCTGCGACAACTTCCCTGTACTTCTCATCACTCAGCTTCAGTATGCTCATAATCACCCTCCCTTGTCCGCCGGTTACGCCTGTTTAACCGTACCATCAGCGGACGATGTATTTTAGAACACTGCTTTACAAAAAACAACCATTTTGTATAATTTGTTTCATCATTGCTACTAAGCTTGTATTGTACTGAATTTGGTGCTGGGTTATACTTACCATAATTGAGCATTACCCGGCTATATATTGTGAAAACTGACTGATGAGAAAAGAAAAAAAGGCATCTCAAGATGAAGCAGGTGGCCGTGAGGTCAATGAGCGCTGGCTGACCGGCCTGCTGCAGAAGGTGCAGGCCGGACACATCTCTGTGCCGGAAGCTGTAGCGGAACTGAGCGTGCTGCCTTATGAGGACCTCATGCACGCCAAGCTGGACCATCACCGCAGCCTGCGCACCGGTTTCCCCGAGGTCATCTTCGGCCAGGGCAAGACTCTCGCGCAGCTCGTGGTTATAGCCGAGCGCATGGCTGCACATTCGCAGAAGGTACTGATTACCAGGGTGGATGCCGTGGCCTATAAAGCGGTTAAAGCCGTGTTGCCCGACGCCCGCTATAACGAGGCGGCGCGCGCCATTATCGTAGACCGTGCCGTGAAAAAAAAGGGAAAGGAAGGCATAGTAGTTCTGACGGGTGGTACGGCGGATATCCCCGTTGCCGAGGAGGCCGCGGTTACAGCCGAACTGATGGGCAACGATGTCCAGCGTATCTTTGACGTGGGGGTGGCCGGCATACACCGTCTCTTCAACCACCTTGACCAGATACGGGGTGCGAATGTAGTGGTAGCGGTAGCGGGCATGGATGGTGTGCTGCCAACCGTGGTGGGTGGACTGGTGACCTGTCCTGTCATTGCCGTTCCCACGAGCATAGGCTACGGGGCCAATTTCAAAGGCGTAGCGCCTTTGCTGACCATGCTCAACAGCTGCGCGCCCGGAGTAGCCGTGGTAAATATAGATGGAGGATTTAATGCCGGATATTTAGCCGGTCTGATAAACAGGTGAGTAACCATAAAGTCAACATTAGAAGTAAAACCGCTGATAAAACCGCACACCTGCATGATGTGCTGGGTAAAATGAGCTCGGCCATCGTGGGCTATTCCGGCGGCGTGGACAGTACCTATTTAGCCGCGACAGCCAGGGATATTTTGAAAGAGAAGGTACTGATAGTCCTGGCCAATTCACCGGTGATGGACAGGGAGGACTTCAAGAACGCCGTCAGGCTGGCCGCCTCGCTCAGCTTCGACCTGCAGCAAATAGCCTTCAATCAGCTCGATGTGCCGGATTTTGCCGCCAACGGCAAGGACCGTTGCTATCACTGCAAGCTGACCATGCTGGGGATGCTCAACGAGATGGCCAGGGCGAGGCGTATCAAGTATGTATGCGATGGCTCAAACTATGACGACCTCAGTGATTACCGTCCCGGCTTGGTAGCGGTATCGGAACTGGGTGTGCGCAGTCCGCTGGCTGAATCTTTCCTGACCAAGAAGGAGATAAGGTCGCTGGCCAAAACCAGGGGCCTACCCAACTGGGATAAGCCCGCCATGCCATGCCTGGCCACGCGTGTACCACATCATACACCTATCACCCATCACGTCCTGCGTAAAGTCTCCGCCGGGGAATCCTTTATACGCAGCCTGGGCGTCAGGCAGGTCAGGCTGAGGCATCATGACGATATCGCACGGATCGAAGTTGATGAGCCCGGTTTCAGAACCCTGCTTAAGAAGGACAACCGCCGGGCGGCGGTTGAAGCCGTCAGGAAGCTGGGCTATAAGCATGTCACGATCGATTTGGCCGGCTACCAGATGGGCAGCATGAATCCATAGCAGGTTATTTTATGGGAAAGGCAGTTTACTTCGACCTTTTCGCTGGCTGCAGCGGTGATATGATCCTGGGCGCGCTGCTGGATGTCGGCCTGTCACTTGCTGACCTTGATAGGGAGTTGGGCAAACTACCGCTGGAGGGATATAGGGTGACGGCCGAGAAAGTCAAGCGGGGCGCAGTTACGGCTACCATGGCACGCGTGATACCGGACGATAAGGTCAGGCAGCCCGACCGCGCTTACAGTGATATCGTGGATCTGATAGCGGCCAGCAGGCTGGACGATGATGTTAAGAAGCAGGCTATGGACATCTTCCGCAGCCTTGGTGAGGTAGAGGCCAGGATACATGGCGTCAAGCTGGAACTGGTGCATTTCCACGAGATAGGCGCGGTGGACTCCATAGTTGATATCGTAGGTGCGGTAATCGGCTTCAGGTTGTTGGGCGTAACAGATTTTTATTCCTCGCCGTTTCCGGTTGGAGGAGGTTCTGTTGAATGCCGTCACGGTGGTTTACCTCTACCTGCTCCTGCAACGCTTGACCTGGTGACACAAAAACATGCTCCTGTTGTCAGTCCTTGCCATGTTGCCATGGAGGGGAAGGAGCTGGTGACACCCACCGGCGCTGCTATTGTAACAACCCTGGCCGAATTTAGCAGACCTCCGCTCAATTTGGAGAAGATAGGCTACGGCGCCGGAAGCAGGAATCCAGACGAATATCCTAACGTTATGCGATTGTGGATTGGAGAGACACGCGTTCATGACGGCCATGAGGGCATGGTGTTGTTGGAGACCAATATCGATGACATGAACCCCCAGATATATGATTATGTGATGGATCGGCTATTTGCGCAGGGCGCGCTGGACGTCTGGTTCACGCACATCCAGATGAAGAAGAACCGCCCGGCCGTGATGCTGAGCGTGCTCGCCCTGGGCGACGCCGAATCACGTTTGGCCGAGACCATAATGCGCGAGACCTCCACCCTGGGTATACGTGTACGCCCCATCTTCCGCCATATCGCCGGCCGCGATATCGTCGAAATCGATTCCACTTACGGAAAGGTCAGGGTCAAGGTCAAGCGCTTCCAGGATGAGGTGCTGAGCATTTCACCGGAATATGACGACTGCCGCAAGATCGCGTCTGAGAAAGATGTACCGCTACGGGACGTCTACAGGACGGTTGAGGACGAGGCGAGGAAGCTGATTAAGTAGCTTCAATAGCGAATTCAATAAGTTGACTAAAGCGCATCCTGCATTGTGATTAACTCATAGTAATGGGTACCCGTCCCACAATAAAACGAGATTGCTGACCGATTAGTCGCCCAGACCCCTGAAGTGGATCCAGTAGAGTTAGTGCACCCTGTTGATCAAGTTGGGCAGCTTGCCTTCAATGTATAGCTTGACTGCTTCCTCAACGCTCTCAATGTCGGTTACTATAGGCTCAATCTTGCAGTTAATCATGCTTTGGTAGGCGCCCATGCCCATGCCGCCGGCTATCAGTACCTGACTATCTTTGATTGTCACAGCCATGCTGGCATGCCGGTTCACAGATGCGAGGTCGAAGCCGTGCCGCTCGCCATGCACATGCGGACGTTCATCTCTAAATGCAAAATGCCTGTGCCCCATTTTCGCACGTGTTTCCTTGCCCGTTACCTTTCCGTCTTCTACTGTGTAGACAACGTACAGTGATGCCTGTCCAAAGTGCTGACTAATGGTCTTCTCATCATCTGTAACTACTGCGATTTTCATGTCGTTTATTCTCCTTATCTCAATTTCGTTATTTTGCCCAAGGCTATTTCGGTCCTCATTTGCCAGGCCTGCATTTATTGCCGGAGGCACCGGCGCTGAATCGCACAACCTGTGGCAAATAGAGCAGGATTCAGCCGACCATCTGGCGGACATGCCCGCTTGCACATCCTGGCTGCAACCAATTCTGCAGCAACACTGCGGCGTCTCCAATTCGAATGCGCCTCCGTCGATTTTTATAGCCTTGCCACCCAGTATGCCCACAGCTATCTTTTTCCTGGCCGATTCAAGGATCCGCTGAAAGGTTGCTCGCGAAATATTCATGTACCTGGCACATTGTGCCTGGTCCAGATTCTCAATATCCCGCAGCCGCAGGGATTCAATTTCCTCAATATAAATGCAGACTTTATCCAGCAGTCTTAGCGGCACTCCGGCCGGCTTGAAGAAAGTAGTGCCCGGCAGGAAAGCCACCTTACAATTTTTCCTGGGTCGAGGCATTTAAATATCATCCTTTGTTTTGTGCATATGCTCTATTCAATTATATTTTCCTGATTTCACTCTGTCAAGTAAATATAACTTGATTAGGGGTAATATATATTGTATACTTGCAATAATTAGCAAGTATAATATTGCAACCGGACAGCTAAATAAGAATAAACACAAGGAGTGACCAGATATGGCTGATGTCGCTAATGTAACAGACAAACAATTGTTACAGGCAGACAAAAAGATTGAGGGTTTGACCATGCTTATATTCTCCGGTGACCTGGATAAAGCGCTGGCAGCTTTTATTGTTGCCAACGGTGCTGCTGCCATGGATATTCCGGTTACCCTGTTCTTTACGTTTTGGGGCGTTAATATTATGAGGCGTGAAGGCCCGGTCCATCTGCTGGAGAAAAAAACGTTCATGGAGAATATGTTCGGTTGGATGATGCCCAGGGGGCCCAATAAGCTGGTGCTGTCCAATATGAATATGGGAGGTATGGGTACACTGATGTTGAAGAAAGAGATGGCAAAAAAGAATGTCTATAGTTTACCCAAATTAATTGAGGAGGCCCGTGAGCAGGGTGTCAGGTTAGTAATCTGCACGATGACCATGGATATCATGGGTATTAAAAAGGAAAAAGGAAGAACTTATGCCAGGCGTTGAATTCGGCGGTGTGACTACATTCGTATCAACGGCTAACGAAGGCAATATGACCTTATTTATATAATTTGATTACATGTTGTATTTTTGCTAAGAGGGCGATTATTATGGAATTAAATCCCAACTATATTTTTGAATTACAGGCGGAGATGCTGAGTGCGCTTTCTAATCCCAGGCGCCTGATGATTTTGAAGGTCCTGGGCAAAGTAGAGAAAACTGTCGGAGAAATATCCGTTCAGACCGGCATAGAATTACAGAACGTGTCTCAACATTTGCGCATTATGAAAGCTCACGGTATAGTGGTTTCCAGGAGAGAGGGGCAGGCAGTCTACTACAAAGTTGGGACGCCGATATTCGCCGAATGTTGTGAGCTTGTCAGGCAGGCCATAGTGGAAGAACTGGATAAAAAAAGAGCTCTTATTAATGACAGTAATCAGAATTAAATTGCCTTAGGAGGTTAAAGCATGACCGAAATGGATTTGAAAAATTTGAAAGTAGACAAAACTGTAGATGCCCGCGGTACTGCTTGCCCGGGTCCACTTCTGGAAGCTAAACGTGGCATGGCAGCCGTTCCCATGGGAGGGATACTTGAAGTGCTATCCTCTGATATTGGCACAACGGAAGATCTTCCTCTCTGGGCCAATAAAGTTGGGCACCAGTGTCTCGGCACGATTGAGGAAGCGGGTTACTGGAAGGTATTCGTTAAAAAGGGCAAATAGTGACTTCACCAGATTCCTCTAAAGGTGGCGGCCCCAGGATATTGGTTTTCTCAACAAACAATATCTCCGATCCTGGTATTGACCTGGCCGGTAGTTCACATATGGACTATCCAACTTCGGTCCAGGTCATAGCGCTGCCTTGTTCCAGCGGGATTAACCCCAGATGGTTGTTGCATGCCCTTGAAGCAGGCTTTGATGGAGTGTTCGTCGCTGCTGATGGAACAGATTGCGCCTACCTGCCTGACTGCACCGACCGCACAGCCGCTGTGATGCAGAAAGCGCAGGACTTGATTAAGGAGCATGGCCTTGATCCCAGACGTGTAAAGATGGCTGGTATCTGTTCGGTCTGCTCCGAGTCTTTTGTGTCGCATATGGAGAAATTCCATAAAGCGCTCAGCGAACTCAAAACATGATTTGCACGATACTGAACTTTTATGGGAATGAACTCAAACGTAGATTATGATGCCCTGATTGTTGGAGCTGGCATAGCAGGGATGGAATCCGCCCTGACGCTGGGCGACATGGGATTCAGGGTTTTGCTGGTGGAAAAGGAATCCAGCATAGGCGGGAAAATGATCCTGCTGAGTAAAGTATTTCCAACGCTTGACTGCTCGAGTTGCATCTCCACACCCAAAATGGCGGCCACAGCCAACCATCCCAATGTCAAGGTGATGACCTTCTCCGAAATCGATGCTGTCAGCAAAAACTTGGACGGTACCTTCTCTGTCAATTTGCGCAAAAATCCAAAGTTCATTGATCCGGTCAAGTGTACCGGCTGTGCTCAATGCGAGATAGCCTGTACCGTCGCCATCGCTGATGAATTCAATTCAGATCTGATAGCCCGCAGGGCAGCTTATATTGCTTTCCCCCAGGCTGTCCCCAAGAAGGCGGTAATCGACCGGAAGGGCACATCGCCATGCTCATTTACCTGTCCCGCGGGAGTAAAACCCCACGGATACATCGCACTGGTAAGAGCGGGAAAATATGATGAAGCATTCCGCTTGCACCTGGAGGATGCTCCACTTCCCGGATGCCTGAGCAGGGCATGCTATGCCCCATGTGAGGACGAGTGCACAAGGGGACAACTCGAAGGCCCGCTCCCTATCAGAGCAATCAAACGCTTCATGGTTGACCGCTATTACATAGAACACCCCGAGCCCGAATATGGGATTCCTGAAAAATTGAATGGCAAGAGGGTGGCCGTTGTCGGGTCTGGCCCGGCCGGCCTGTCCGCCGCCTATTTCCTGGCTCGATCAGGGTATTCTGTCACGGTCTTTGAGTCTGAACCAGAAGCGGGCGGCATCATGCGCTGGGGCATACCATCATACCGCCTGCCCAAGGATATATTGGCTCGCGATATCAAGAACATTACCGCACTCGGTGTCAAGCTTGTTACTGGCACTAGGGTCAGTAGCATGCAAAAGCTGAGGGAGGACGGCTTTGATGCCGTATTCCTGGCCGTTGGCAATACCGGAGGGCGCCGTATATCCATCCCGGGAGAGGATCTGGAGGGGATTGTTGACTGCATGGATTTCCTTAAGTCCTGCAATTCTGATGACCGGCCGGACGTCAAAGAAAAAAAGGTACTGGTGATAGGTGGGGGCAACGTTGCTATAGACTGCAGCCGTAGCGCCCTGCGCCTGGGCGCTAGTGAAGTGCAGCTTGTCTGCCTTGAGTCCAAAGATGAAATGCCGGCCCACAAATGGGAGATTCAGCAGGCGATCGATGAGGGTGTTGCGATTAATTGTTCGTGGGGGCCGAAAGCGGTCAGTGAAGTGGGAGGAAAGGCCACCGGAGCTGAGTTCGTTTGCTGCACGTCTGTTTTCGATGCCAGCGGCAAATTCAACCCTTCATTTGACGAGTCTAAAAGAAAATCTTTCGATGCCGATATTGTTATTATGGCTGTGGGACTTCTTCCTAATACTTCTCCATTCTCGTCTGAGGTTGAGCTCAACCGCAATGGGACAATTAATGCCGATAAGGAAACGCTGCAGACTTCGAAACCCTGGATTTTTGCTGGGGGAGACGCCCTGACCGGGCCCTCAATGATTGTAAAGGCCATCAGCCAGGGCAAACGAGCCTCCTTTTACATTGACCATTACCTCCAGGGTATGACGATGAATTCGGTCAATTTCGATCAAAGATTGCCCATGGTCGACCGGGAGGCTGTCCTTACCCGAACACCCGGGGACATTTCTAATAGAAAACCTGTATCCCCGAAGCTTAAGCCAGTTAACGAGTGGGCACGCTCGTTCGGCGAATATGAAAGCACTATGACAGAGAACGAAGCGCTTTATAGTGCCAACCGTTGTCTGGACTGCGGTGGCTGTTCACAATGCCGGCAATGTGTGGCTGCATGCCCTGCCGATGCCATATCCTTTGATATGCGTACAGAACGAGAGGACCTAACGGTTGGTTCGGTAATGCTGTCAACGGGGTTCGATATCTTCAACGCTGCCAATAAACCGGTATTGGGATACGGGAGGTTCCCTAATGTTATCAATGCCATGCAGATGGACCGCATCCTGGCCCCTACCCGGCCGTACAATGCGGTTATCCGTCCCTCGGATGGAAAAGCACCCAGCAATATAGCCTTTGTACTATGCACCGGCTCCAGGGATCAAAAGGTTAACAACCGCATATGTTCGCGTGTCTGTTGCATGTATTCCCTTAAACAGGCGCAGTTGCTCATGGGCGCCCTGCCCCTCGCAGACATTACTATTTACTACATCGATATCCGTGCTTTCGGCAAGGGTTACGACGAGTTTTATGAGCAGGCG
>JAPLHJ010000042.1 GCA_026389675.1 Chloroflexota bacterium
ACCGACTCCTGCGTGACCTTGTATTGCTTGTTGAGGATATAACGCAGGCCGCCGTGGATCAGTTTGGATGAGCGGCTGGACGTGCCCGATGCAAAATCGTTGGCCTCCACCAGCAGGGCCTTCAACCCGGCTGCCACCGCGTGGCGCAGCACCCCGGCGCCTGTTATGCCTCCACCAATAATTATCAGGTCCCACGGCTGATCGAGGTTTGACCAGGTCTGTTCGCGCCATCCTTTACGCCACATAGTTGCTCCTTTGAAACGAATTTAGCAGTCAGCCGGCGCCGTGCTGAGGGCACCGCAATTGCATTGCTTAGATTATTGCTAAACGGGACTGTTGTCAACACTTCGGCAGGATTTACCCTACGTCCACCAGTGACCTGATGTTCCCGGTTGCCAGGTCCACCGCGCCTGCAGTGCATTCAACAAGGATGGCGTCGAGCGGACAGGCCAGTGCGCAACGTCCGCAGCCCCGGCAGGCGTTGCTGAGCACGGCTGCGCCGTTTACCATGGAAATGGCATTGACAAAGCATACTCCTTCGGCGCATATGCCGCAGCCGCTGCATCCTTCAGTTACCCTGACACTGACGCCCGGCATCTTTTTAACCGTGGCGCCGATATCCTCAGAGACTACCGGCAGCATCCTCCACAGGCAGCAGCAGGGACAGCAGTTGCATATGGTGAGAAGCTTATTACCGGGTCCCACACCCAGCCAGACAGAGTCCAACTTGTTGCGGCCGATGAGGTGAACCAATCCGGCTTCCCTGCACTTCCTGGCATGCTCCAGCGCCTCTTCACGGGTAACCCTTCTGCCCAGCGCGGGATTAATGCCCAGCGCTGCCTCTCCCAGGAAAATGCAGCCCAACCCGACCGGGTAATCCTTGCAATGCGAGGCCTGGCGGCAGATGCAGTTATCCATCACCCAGTGATAATTGGCCTCATTGATGAAACGTTCCACCAGGATAGAGGGGAGCACCACCTGTTCCGGCGCATTAACATCGCGCCCAACCTGCACCACGCGGTCCGATGGCAGGAAAACCAGGTCATCCCCGTTAAAAAGCCACTTCTCCAGCGCTTTCCCTACAACCGGCCAGCGCGTTACCCCGGCCAGCACGAACCTGCCGGGGAAACCGGCCCTGATCAGGGCTACCAGCCATGTTGGCCTTGACATCTATACAGGCAAACTCCTCGGTTAGAACAATTTTACTTGTACGGGAAAAGGGCGGGCCAGATGAAGGCGTCGATCATGCCGGTCTGGACGAAAAACATGGCAGCTCCACCAACGGCCAACCAGTAATTCAAAGCCGGCTCTTTCTGAGTAATGACCAGCAGTGAATATAATAAGGCCAGCGAAGCCAGGCCGACTGCAAAAAGCACCAGGCGTATGTAGAACCGCCAGCCCGACCACTGCGTCTCGATAAGTTTGTAGGTGAGCGGCATCCAGAACGCCGAGAAGACCAGGATGACCATGAATATCATGTCGAGCACCAAAAATCCATCGAAACCCCCGATGTGCACGGTCTTCGCATCAAGATGAAAGAAGATAAAATGAAGGCAAAGCAGGTAACCCACAGCAGCCATCGGCATGCTCACCAGGTAAACCGACTTGAGGGCCGGGGTGATGCGCCCCCACAGGAGCTCCTCAGTATTGGGATGGCTGATCAGGCTCGCTGTATAGCTGGCAATAACCGCGAGGCCCCCCAGCGCGTTTATGACGAGGAACCAGATCTTCTGCTCGTCCATGCTGAACCTCCCGGTCCTTCTATTTACAGGCCGGTTACGCCGACCGGCCGCATTACGGCATTATCTATTTCCAGCTGCCGTCTCTTAGATTGATGGTAATATTGTTGTCCGCCGGCGGCAGGTCGTTCCACAGGCCGATAATCAGGTCTTTGCGGTATTGTATAACCGCCCAGGCCAGCGGGCTGAGTCCCGTCTCAATAACCGGTTGCTGTCCCGGAGCCAGCTTTTCATCGCCGGCAAAATGCGCAACAAAAGCCGGGGCTATCTGCTTGGCTATGTTCTCGGATTCGGTCTGGCCTATCCCGTAGCCCATCAAAGTCCTGGTGGCCATGCCGGCTACCTGGTCAAACAGGTATTGCCTGCCGAACTGAGGGAAATCGCTGGGATGCGATTTGATAGAGGTCACCATCCCCTCGGTGATAGCGGCCTGCTGATCCTTGCTTATATTAACGATGCGATACGGACAGGGGTAGGTGACCAGCGAACCGGTCTCGATATCATATACGTACTTGCCACTGTCGGCATAATTTTTCATGGTGATATCCTGAGCATGAAAATGGCCGGTGAAGACCATGCGCGCGTTGTAGCTGGCGAACAGCTTGGCGACCGCTTCGTAATCATCCACGATCCATGCGCCGTAGTTCTTCTCCTGGCCTGCGTAATGCTCCATGATGCCGTGGTGCATCATCACTATGACGGCCTTGTTGTTTTTAGCCGCCTGTCCCAGCATACTCTCGATCCAGGCCAGGGTCTTAGGGCTGAATTTACCGTCTGTGATCGTTTCCTTGTCCTCCACGTTCTCCTTCCAGCGGCAGGAATCCAGTGCCAGCAGCCATAACCCGGGCTGAGGCTCGGCGACATAGCTGACAGAATCGGTGTCGCGCTGCAGGGCATCCTTGTAGCCGTAATCAGCGTATATCTGCGTGAACTGTTCGGCGGTTATGTTGGGGACGCGCTTCTTGCCATCGCCCACATAACCATAAGAGAGGCCGTTCTTAATGTCATGGTTGCCCGGTACCACGTACACTTTCTTGCCGGCGGCCTTCAACTGGGCCAGGTAGCTGGCCGCCAATTCATGCGATGCCTTCTCCCCGTCCTTGGTCAGGTCACCAGTCACCAGCACGATATTGGCCTTGAGATCCTTGATGGCGGCAAGGGCTGATTCAGTAATCTCCGAGCTTTCCCTTATCAGCTTATTATCATTAGCTACATAGGCCTCGAAGGCCTTCCCCGTCGTTCCCAGCGACGTATCAAAGACATGCGGATCGCTAAAAACCACGAAACTTGTTTCCGGGTAGTCCGGGGCCTTGGTCAGCAGCGAAACCAGTGATTTGTCGGTTTGATACTTAAAGGATGGTTGGGATGCACAGGCTGCCAGGCTTGCAATTAATATGAGAGCAAAAACTATTTGGACGATTGCGGGAAATTGTTTTACCGCCTTCATAACCTTGTCACCTCCACTTTTAATACCGTGTAATGTTTATTGGGCTTACTATACAACATAGCGGCTATTTGAGGCAAGCCTTTGCATAGTTAGCCGTTATTCTGTTTCAACACAACACGGTAACCCGGCTTACAATAGCGGATTCATCACCCTTCCTACGAAGATGACCGACCCCGTCTTGATATCCCTGATAAGAAAGATGAATGGATGGTCCACTGTTACCTCCAGGGGCATTACCGGCATGGCGGTAGCCCGCATGATGACCGCTGTAGCAGCCGCGGCCTCGGTGCCGGATTCATCGACCGACACGAAAGCCTTGTGTACTACCTCGGAAATGGAGAGGTCCCGGTTTCCCGTCATGCCGGAGAAATCAGCCTGCCCTGAGAAGGCGATGGGCATGCCCATATCGGCCAGGACCTTGCCCAGGCTGAACTCGGATTCGTATTTGAAACTCGGCAGACTGAGAGCAATCTGTTTGGGCGTAATCCCGTTTATGATTGAGGCCACTTTGCCTGCGTTCAACGACTTTTCGAATCCGGTGAATTTACCCTCTTGGGGCAGCAATACCACCATCTCGAGTTCACGCCCGTCGTAGGGAAGCGTCACCGCCTTAAAACCGTTGCCTTCGGCGTATCCAAGGCGCTCGGTCTGGCGCATCATCGGCGCCTTGACAGTAGATCCATCGGCCAGGTGGAAATCGGCCGGTTGCGTCGCGTTTTTCTCGAAATTATTGGCCCAGGCGGCATTGAAATAAATAGCATTAGTCAGCACCAGCCTGGTCAGCGGATCGATGGCGCCGGGCGGTATCAGGTCCTTGATGCGCTGCTCTGTCTGGTCTTCGACCCACTTGTTGATGGTTATGCGGGAATCATCCGGCGCCGTGCGGAAATCCAGCGTCCTGAGTCCCGTGCCGTAGTCCTCTGCCAGCAGGTCGAGATATTGCGCCAGGAAAGGATATCCATTCTGCCCCCAGATGGCATTGACGATATTTAAACGGAAGCCTTTACCATCCTTGCCTTTGGCTCCCTGACCTCGAGCCGACAGTTCCTGGTCAAGGCCGTTAAAGGCCGGGTGCAGGCGGTCCTGCGGCAGGGTGTAGTGCAGCGTTGTTGCCATCTGTTTTTCCGTAGTGGCACGCGCGCCGGCATAGGTCATAGCAAGAGCGAGAGAAACCGAATAAGGAGAATAAAAGAGGTTGCCCTGCTTTCCATTAAGCGCCTGGTACAGGTCCAGTGCGAAAGCGTTGTTGCCGTCAACCAGGGCGGCCAGGTCGGCCTGGCTCACGGCCGGGGCTACCCTCGGCTTGTCCGACCTCTGCACGTCATTTGAGGCCGGCTGCGCGCAAGCCGCCAGGCCGGTCAGTAAAACAAGGCCCAAACTTGTCACGTACAACCATTTTGATTTCATGTCGTTGCCTCCTGTATACTCAATTCACACCAACTATAACGTTTCCCCGTGCAGTTAAGTTTAGCAAATCGGCCGGCTTCGCATTGATGACATGGATAGCTGCGGACGCGCTGCGCGAACTAACTTCAGAAAAGACGTTGGGTAGAATTAAGGGCTAATACGGTTAAGAGCAGGTCTTGCCCTCATCTGCGCAGCAGGTCTGTTGCTTGCCGCCGCACGAACCGCCCCCGCAGGTTCCCCCACCGCATCCCTCCTGCTTCAGCATCAGCATCGGCCCCTCAGGTGTATCTTCTACATCCAGTGTTACACCGTTAAGATGGCCGGCGAGATCGCCTTCAATAGCAAACACCTTTGTTCCTTCATGCTCAACTATATTATCCCCGGGCTGCTCGCGATCGAGTATCAGCCCGAGCTGTCCTTCTTCATTGGCTGTCAGCCTGAGCAGGGCATCGCTTTCCCCGGAATTCTCACTCAATAATTTTTTCAGTTCAACCCTGGCGTTATCCGTAACTACAATCATTTTTTCTCCAATAACTCATGTATTTGTATCGAATTCAATCAATTATAAGGTAAAACCCGCCACCGTGCATAAACCGGATTGTGATTAAAGTCGTTGGGCCCAAAACCGGTATTCCGTAGAATTGATGCATCTTATAGCACAGAGAGGTAGTATATGCATAAAATATTAAGGTTTCTGGGGTTACTGGTAGTAGTTTTTGGAGTTATCAGCCTTGTAGTCGGTGTTACTGTCGCCGCCCTGGCTTATGATAAGCAGGTCTGGATGACAGACGCCATGAAGCAGGAAAAAGTTTCGCTGGCAGCGCTGGGGGTCAAGGGAGCAGGAGCGGACGAGATTATCGATAATGCGGCTGCTGCGCAGGTTGCAGCAGATACCGTCAGGACACACAGACATAGCATTGCGCCGACATACAGCGATCTCATGGCCGGCGGCAAGTACGATCCAACCAATACCAAGCACCTTCTTTATGCCCAGGCTTTGAACCTGGAAAATTACCTTTACCTTGGCGTGCTCGGCTTCGGCGTTGCGCAACTGGCCATGGGCATGGGCGCATCCATGGTACTGACCGGCCTGGCACTGGGTATTATTGGCATAACCTTATTCAGACTGGCCAGCCAGTTGAAAGCCGCTTAATCAAGATTAATTCAGGTCACACCCTGCGGATGCGTATCCTTAACCCATAGAGACACGAGGAACGCTCCACCAAAAAGCACGGCCAGCAGGGCCAGCGGAACTACGAACTGTCCGGTTGAGGATTGCAGCGCTTCCATGGAAGGCACTATTACCACGGCCGCCAGGTTACCCAGCAGCTGCAGGTATCCGACTGAGACGCCCGCATATTTGGCCCCGGTGACCTCGGCCGACATGGTAAGGACGATCGGGAAGGTCGAAAGCAGGAAAAAGCCCAGCACTATGCCATTGATCATATTTGCCGTGTAGCCGCGGAGGAGGATCATGCCTGCTATGCAAATTGCACCCAGCAAGGTTCCGAGCAACAGGAATGGCTTGCGTTTTCTGACCTTGTCCGAAATAAGCGGCATAACGATACAGCCGATCATACCGGCGAATATCAGGGCTGTCGATATAGTACTGCCCTCGGACATCGGTATATTGTGAAGATCATGCAGTATTTTCTCCAGCCAGGTGGCCAGCCCGTTGAAACCGCCCAGGCCTACGAACGTCACAAAGCCCAGCAAAATAAAATTCCTGTTCCTGAGAATGACCCCCAGGCCTCCCCAACTCGATGTTGAAAGATCGGCTTCCGGCGCCCGCGACGGAGTGAGTGGTTTTGACCTGACGAGCAAGATAAACACCAGAGCGCCGAGGATGCCGGCTATTCCGTAAATCCATAGCATTGAACCGTAACTGAGGCCCTCAACTAATGCCGGCGTAGCTCCCAGCGCCACCATCATTCCTATAAAAACCGCCAGAGTGCCCAGGCCGACCGCGGTACCCTCCTCCTTGGGAGAAAACCACACTGTAGCCAGCTTGGTTACCCCGTTCAAAACGAACGGTTGCCCCAGAGAGATCCCTATCTGTGAAATGAGTATATTGTCAAACGAAGCCGGCGCCGCTAGTCTCAACAGCGAAAAGACGCCAGTGAGGATGGCCCCGATCCCTACACCCCATTTAAACCCGATTTTGTCTATGATTATGCCCGCGGGTATGGTTAGGATGACCTGTACCAGAGGGAAGACCAGCGTTAACCATTGAACGCTGCTGGCGGGTATATGCATCAGGTCTTCGATATAAGTATCGATAGCTGCGAAATTCAACCAGTAAAGTTGTGTCAGTGCCGAAACGTACATGTAGATGGCCAGCACCACCCACCTGTACCCGTAAACCCTGTATTGTTGTTCCATAAACAGCCCCTCCCTGAAAGTTATTTTAAGCTGTGGCAACTTGCATAACCGTCCTATTATAAACCAGGCGTCAAGGCGCAGGTATAACCCAAATCAAAGCTGACAAGGCCTTTCCTTGCCCGCCCTTATTGCTTGAAGTACAATTCAGCCTGGATACTGGATATATGACTGACCGCGATAAGATCGAACTTGCCCGCATCAGCGCGAAAGGTGTGGTGCAGGGAGTGGGCTTCCGTCCCTTCATATACGGGCTGGCAAAGAAATACAGGTTGAACGGCTGGGTTTGCAACACGTCCGAGGACGTGAAAATAGAGGTGGAGGGCGAAAGGGAATCTCTCGATTCATTTATATCCGCCATTGAAAGCAAGGCCCCGCCATTGGCACGCATAGAAAACTTGGCCGTGAGCTTCGGCTCCTCTGTCGGCCATGGCAATTTTGAAATTCGTGAGAGCGAGGTACTGCCGGGTAAATACCAGCTCGTATCCCCGGATATTGCCACCTGCAACCTCTGCCTGAATGACGTTTTCACAGCCGGCAACCGGCGCCGGCATTACCCTTTCACCAACTGCACCAACTGCGGTCCGCGCTTCACCATCATCAAGGATATCCCCTACGACCGGCCGCTCACTACCATGTCCTCTTTCAAGATGTGCCCCGATTGTCAGCGCGAGTATGATGACCCGCTCGACCGCCGCTTCCACGCTCAGCCCAACGCCTGCCCCGTCTGCGGTCCCCAGCTTGAGCTTACCGACAAAATGGGTAAGCCTGTAGATTGCAGAGACGTCATAAATAAAACGGCGGAATTCCTCAGGGAGGGCAGGATAGTGGCCATCAAGGGATTGGGAGGCTTCCTGCTGGCCTGTAACGCCGAAAATGTGGAGGCTGTCACACTACTGCGCCGGCGCAAGCGCAGGCCCTCCAAGCCTTTCGCCGTCATGCTCAGGGATATTGAAGAAGCCCGCAAACACTGCGTAGTCTCATACACAGAGGAGAGCCTGCTGGCTTCGCCACAGGCGCCTATAGTGCTGCTCGAATGGAATAGCTCCTCTTCTATCTGCCGGGAAACAGCCCCGGGCCTGAAATACCTGGGGGTTATGCTCCCCTATACCCCACTCCACCATCTCATCCTGCAGAAAACCAACCTGCCTCTGGTGATGACCAGCGGCAATATCAGCGAGGAACCCATCGCAGGGCAGAACGGTGAAGCTTTGCGACGGTTGGGAGACATAGCGGATTATTTTGTTTTGCACGACCGTGACATACACTCTACCTACGACGACAGCGTAGCCATAGTCTTCGACGGAGAACCGCGGCTTATCCGCCGCTCCCGCGGGTATGCCCCTTTTCCCATCCATCTCGGCTTCACGGCGCCTCAAATCCTGGCCTGCGGCGCCGAGGAGAAAAACACCTTTTGCCTGACACGCGACAACCACGCCTTCGTAAGCCAGCATATCGGCGATATGGAGAATATCGAGACGATGGATCACTACGAGAGAACAGTGGAACTTTATAAAAAGCTCTTCCGCATCCAGCCGGAGATTATTGCTTACGATATGCACCCCGAGTACCTGTCCACCCGGTATGCGCTGGAGCAGGCGGAGAAATATGGTTTGAAGCCGGTGGCGGTTCAGCACCACCACGCACATATAGCCTCTTGCCTGGCAGATAACTGTAAAGAAGGTCCCGTTATCGGCGTGGCTTTTGACGGCACAGGCTACGGGACCGATGGGCACATCTGGGGCGGCGAGTTCCTGGTAGTTGATTACAAAGGTTTCAGGCGTGCTGGGCAACTGGAATACCTACCCCTGCCCGGCGGCTCGCTGGCAATTAAAAAACCTTACCGCACCGCGCTGGGCTATATCCTGGCCCTATTGGGCGAGCGGGCACTGGATAGCAGACTGGGTTTCCTGGGCAAGATCGATCCGGTTGAAATAGATCTTGTGCGCAGGCAGGTCGAACTCAACCTCAATTCCCCGCTTACCTCCAGCATGGGAAGGCTCTTCGACGCCGTATCCGCCATGGCCGGCATACGTTCCGTCATCGACTATGAAGCCCAGGCCGCCATCGAGATGGAGATGATAACGTACAATGCGGCCGGTGAAGCGGGCTCATATCCTTTTTCGCTGACCGGCGACAACAGCTATACGATCGTCCTGCTCCACGAGCTTGTCGCAGCCGTCCTGGACGACCTGCTGAGGGGCTGCCATGCCTCCACGGTGGGCATGAGGTTTCATAACACCGCCGCTGCCATGACGCGCGACGTCTGCGTGAAAATAAGGGAGGGATCAGGGTTAAATTCGGTGGCACTCAGTGGCGGGTGCTTCCAGAACCGGCTGCTATTGACAAAGGTTACGGGCCTGCTCAGCCAATCCGGTTTTGACGTGCTCAACCATAAGAACGTGCCATCCAATGACGGCGGCATCTCACTTGGCCAGGCCGTGATAGCTGCGAACTCAACTTAGATGACTTCTTTCTCCATCAGTTCGGCGATCCTGTCTTCACTGTATCCCAGCAGTTCGGCGTAGACCTCGCTGTTGTGCTCACCCAGGAAGGGAGCAGGCGGAAAGGGGTCGCCGGGCGTCTGAGAAAGCTTGAAGACCGTCCCCGGCATCTTGAGTGTGCCTGAGAGCATCTGCTCGACTTCCACGGTCATCCGGCGGCTGTTCATATGCGGGTCAGCCACAATCTGGGCAGTATCCATAACCGGAGCGAAGGGCAGCCCGGCGTCATCCATTATCTTTTGCATCTCCGCCATGGTCTTGTCCTTCACCCAGGCCGCTACTATGCTGTCCAATTCAGCCCTCCGCTGTACGCGCGAAACAAGGGAAAGTGTGTCCTGGTCCTGGATGAGATCTTCCCGCCCCATGACCTGCGCCATCGTTTGCCATTGCCCGATAGTCACGATGCAAAGAACCACGTAACCGTCCCTGGCATGGTAAGTGTTCCAGGGAACGATGCCGGGGTGCATGTTGCCCAGCTTGATGCCCGATTCACCGCTTAGTACGTAGGCCCCCAGTGTCTCAACAGCGGTAAGTAGCCAGATGCAGTCCTGAAGGGAGACATCCACCCGCTGCCCCTCACCACTGGCGTTGCGGTGTTGGAGCGCAGCCAGGATCGATATCACTGTGAAAGCGCCACCGCCTAAATCGGCGATGGCCGGCCCGCACTTGGTAGGCGGGTTATCTGGGAACCCGGTCACGCTCATTAACCCTCCTATGGCCTGGGCTATCGAATCAAAGGCCATCCGGCCGGCATTCGGCCCCGTCTGGCCAAAGCCGGAAAGCGACGCGTAGACAAGCTTCGGATTACTTTTTTTCACTTCGTCATACTCCAATCCCAGCCTGTCCATCACACCTGCCGAGAAATTCTCCAGCAGCACATCGGACCTGGAAATCAGGTCTCGCGCAATCTCAATGCCCTCCACCCTTTTAAGCTCCAGGGTAATGCTCTTTTTGCCGCAGTTGAGTATAGTAAAAGTATAACCCTCCCCACCCTCGGTGATGGGAGGGATCGTCCGGCAGGCATCCCCACTCTCCCTG
>JAPLHJ010000033.1 GCA_026389675.1 Chloroflexota bacterium
AGAGGACAGCATCGTTTAGATCCGAGCGGGCAACCCCGCCGGATGGCCGGCATTGTGCAAGACATAACCGAGCGCAAGCAGGCGGAGACGGCGTTGCTGGGTTTAGCAGAAGAAAAATACCAAACCCTTGTAGAGAATATCAACGATGTATTGATTGCACTGGATATCCATGGAAACATGACCTATGTCAGCCCGGTAGTTGAGCGATTAAGTAAGTACAAGGTCAGCGACTTAATAGGGAAACCTTTTACCCAGCTTATTTACCCCGATGACCTGCCGGCCCTTTCAGACCGTTTCACCCGCCTGCTATCAGGGGAACTGGAACCATGGGAATTCCGCGTAGTGGATAAAGACGGCAGACTAATATTTGTGCGCACGTCCAGCCGGCCGGTATACAAATACGGAGAGGTCGTGGGTATCACAACCCTGATGACCGACATCACCGAGCGAAGGAAAACCGAGGAGGCACTGCACGAGAGCGAGTCATTGCTTAAAGCAACCGGCCAGATGGCAAAGGTCGGTGGTTGGGAGGTTGACGCCAAGACTCTCGAGGTAAGCTGGACCGAGGAAACCTACATCATTCACGAACTCCCTCTTGGCTATAAACCTCCTCTGGAAGAGGCTATCAACTACTTCCATCCTGAGGAACGCCAGAAGTTATCAGATTCAATTCAGCGCTCTCTCAAATCTGGTGAAGCCTGGGACATGGAGATGCGATTTATTACGGCAAACGGGAAACACCTGTGGACCCGGGCAATCTGCTCTCCTCAGGTGGTGGATGGAAAAACAATGAAACTTAGGGGCACGTTCCAGGATATCACCGATCGCAAGTTAGCCGAGGAAAAACTAACAAAAAGCTACGAGTCTCTGCAGAAAACCCTGCATGACGCTATCAATACCATGGTCAAAATTGTGGAAATGAGAGACCCTTATACCGCAGGCCACCAGAATAAAGTGGCCGACCTGGCAGTTGCCATAGCCAGGGAAATGAAGCTGGACGATACCCGGGTTGATCAGCTCAGGATGTCGGCGGTAATCCATGATGTAGGTAAAATGTATGTTCCCTCCGATATCCTCGCCAAACCCGGGAAGCTGGCCAATATAGAATTAGATTTGATAAAAACTCACTCCCAGGGCGGCTACGATATCGTCAAAAGCATGGATCTACCCTGTTCTGTCGCAAATACAGTCCTTCAACACCATGAAAGGCTGGATGGCTCGGGTTATCCCAATCAGCTAAAGGGTGAGGATACGCTCCTGGAAGCCAAAATCCTGGCAGTTGCAGACGTGATTGAAGCTATGTCTTCACACCGTCCATACCGGCCAGCCCTGGGTCTTGATAAGGCGCTTGAGGAGATATCAAAGAATAAAGGCAAACTTTATGATCCCGGTGTAGTGGACACCTGCCTGGGGCTTTTTAATGCTATTTGCCTGCGCTCTCTGGATGCTATCGCACGCTGTTGAAATTGGACTCCCGTTGGCTTCTTCTAAAGAAACCTTTGTGGGGGCACAACTTGTCCTGGGAATGATAGCCATAACATTATGGCTGTTCTATATTTGGCACTACCTTGGTCCCAGGAATTGGCTTACCTGGCGCACTTGCATTATGTTCGGCATCATGCCGCTCATAGCTATATTAGCACTCGCGGCCAACAATGCTTTTGGATTTATGTGGACGGGGGTTGGCCTTGACAGCCAGAATCCTTACCTGCCGCTTGAACCCACCTACAGCCTAATTTACTGGGCCTGCATGTTTTATTTTGCTGTGCTGACTTTAGCCGGCAGCTTCCTCATCATCTGGAATATCATCCGCCGTCGTTATGGCTACAGAAGGGAATCGATATATCTGCTAATCGCGGCGGTTCTTCCCCTGATAACAGCTTTTATAGAAGTGACGGGCCTGCTCTCATTCTTAAAACTCCCGGTCGGACTTACACCTTGGGCAGCCTGTATTGGAGCTATCATACTTATATTTAACCTGCCTCAATTCCATCTGGACCAGGTCATACCTGTTGCACGTGATGTCATCTTTGAACGTATTGGCGATTGTATATTAGTACTGGATATGCAGAACCGTGTCCTGGACCTGAATCCGGCAGCAGAGCAACTGACCGGCTACAGGATTGAGGATGCCTCTGGACTGTCGATAGAACGGATTTGGCCTTATCAGTCTGCTCAGATGGTGCCGTTCAATAAAATGGCCAAAGAGGGTGAGACGCTGGTCTTAGAACGAGATGGTAAACAGCGAAGCTATGACCTGCATATCTCTCCCTTAACTGATGCAGGGGGTGGTACCACAAGTAAAGTGGTTTTGCTTACAGATATCACCGAGCGCAAGAAGGCGGAAGAGTCGCTGAGAAGGGAGCATATAATGCTTTCGCGGACCGAGGGTATTACACATATCGGAAGCTGGGAATGGGATATCGCAACGGATACGGTGACATGGTCGGATGAGTTATTCAGTATCTTCCAGCGGGACCCGTATAAAGGAGCGCCGAGTTTTGCTGAGCATCCAGCTTTCTATCACCCTGACGACATGGCGCGCCTGCAGCAGGCTGTCGAGACCGCCGTCGCCGATGGGACCTCTTACGAGCTTGAACTCCGGGCCATCCGAAAAGATGGTATGACACGGATATGTACGGCGCGTGGAGTCGCCGAAATGGGGCCGGCTGGGCGGCCCGTCCGTCTGGCAGGCTCATTACAAGATATCACGGAGAGAAAGCAGGCGGAAGAGTATCTGCGAAATAGCGAATCCCAGTACCACCTGCTTGCGGATCACATGACGGATACTATCAGGTTGATGGATATGAATCTCAAGACTACATACCTGAGTCCCTCCGCGGCAAAGCAACGTGGCTTCACCCACCAGGAGATGTTGGAACTACCAATGGAGAAGCAACTCACACCGGAATCGCTCAAGTTAGCCATGGGGATACTTTCCAAGGAGATATCCAGGGTGGAAGCCGACGCGGGCTACAATCCCGTACACACTTTAGATCTTGAGTATTGCTGCAAGGATGGCACAACCGTGTGGGCAGAAAGTAAGTTCAGCGTCATACGGGACAGCAGCGGCGAGCCCATATCCATCCTGGTTGAAGCCAGAGATATCACCGAGAGAAAGCTGGCCGAAGAAAATCTTGTTAAAAGCTACGAATCCGTGAAGAAAACCCTTAATGATGCCATTAATACCATGGTCAAGATTGTGGAAATGAGAGACCCGTACACCGCAGGCCATCAGCATAAAGTGGCCCAACTGGCGGCCGCCATCGCCGGAGAAATGAAGTTGGAAGATACGCGGATTGATCAACTGAGGACAGCGGCAGTAGTCCATGATGTCGGAAAAATGTATATTCCCTCCGATATCCTGAGCAGACCCGGACGGCTCTCCGAAATTGAGTTCAACCTGATAAAAACCCATGCTCAGAGCGGCTATGATATTGTAAGAGGCATGGATTTCCCCGGTAACATCGCCAAGGCCGTGTTGCAGCACCATGAAAGGCTGGATGGCTCCGGATATCCCAACGGCCTAAAAAGTGAGGATACGCTTTTGGAAGCCAAAATACTGGCTGTTGCTGACGTCATCGAGGCTATGTGCTCCCACCGCCCATACCGGCCGGCATTGGGGCGTGATAAGGCACTTGAGGAAATATCAAAGAATAAAGGCAAACTATATGATCCGGATGTAGTAGCTGCCTGCCAAAGACTATTCACGGAGAAGGGTTTTAATTTCACAGATCAATAGTCGCTGCTATGGAAAGCTATATCCTGCCCGCTGTATGTCAGAGTTATAGCTATGGTCTCCTGACCGGCAGGGTTAAAAGGACATTTCAGCAACGGTGTTACCCGGTTAAGCGGGTAACACTGTTGCTTTGCAGTTTGCAGAATTTAACCTTGCGGTCGTTGATCGACGATGCGGGTGGCTTTTAACGTGGCGCCGGGATTGAATATCTCGGACAGCTGAACGAATTCCACCCTGGGGGTCAGCTCTACAGCCCTTTTAACCTTGTCTTTTAATTCAGCCTCAAGTTTGGCCAGGTCAGCGCCTTTATCCGCTCCTACCAGAAGCCTGATCACATCCATTGAGTAGGGATCGTCCTTATTTTCCTTGGCGACGATGAACTGGTACTCGATGACGCCGGAGGTGTTGGCGACCGCGTCGCGCATGATCTCGGGGTTGATCAGGGTTCCCTTGACCTTCATCAACTCTTTTGTGCGCGTTCCGTAGGTGCTGCCCACGGTCGTAACGATCCTCTGATCGTTTCTGCCGCAATGCGGGCACTGCTTGTTGGTAATGGCAACGATATCACCGACAAGATAACGCAGCAAACAGGTACCGCGGCGATCTAAGTGAGTTATGCAAAGCAGGCCGGGTTCGCCATCAGGCTTGCGTTTGCCTTTCTCGTCCACCACCTCGAAATAGTACATTTGAGGAACACCCTGGTGGGCGCCGCCCAGTTCCTGGCATTCCTGGAACGCTGTCTGTGACTCAGTAAAGCCAAAGGCGTTGCTGATAAATATTTCTTTGGCTCCCATTTTCTGCAGGCGCTTGCGCATATCGTCCCTCATTCCCTTGGGGACAGCCTCTCCCAGGGCCTGAACCTTTTCAACACGCGAGAAGTCCCTGCCCTGTTCTTCAGCAACCATAATAAGCCTTCGGATGTAGGAACCGATCCCGCATAGCACGGTTACATTCTTTTTCTCGATGTCTTCGATAGCCTGCTGCATCGGCCGGTGTATGTTATAGGGGAAGCCGGGGAGCTGGGCCCCGGTGAAACCGTAGCATAACGTCATACCTGTGGCTGCCGCGAAATGCTGTGTCTTGTAATATCCGATATGCGGTATGAAATGGAAAGGGAAGAGGTTCATTACTATATCAGAGGGCACCAGGTAACCAATCTTAGTGCCTACTCTGAACATCCAGGATTGCATGAACATATCGTAGGTCGTGTTGTAGAACCGGGTGGGCAAACCGGTTGTCGTGCCGGTAGTGTAGGTTATCTCGTAAAGTATGTATTCCATGATATTGTCAAAATCCATGTCAAGTTTGAAGGATTCACCGCGGTCCTTCATGTAGTCTTCCTTGCTGGTTGTAGGCATTTGTTCAAGGTCGTCCACGGTTTTAATCGCCTTGGCATCCAATCCCCATTCCTTGAACTTGGTGCGATAGAATGGACTGAATTTCTCCAGGCGCTGCATCTGCTTGACCAGGTTGGCATCCTGCGCGGCGCGTATCTCGTCCTTGCTTTTAAACGAGAGATCCAGGGGTTGATCTTGCTTGTACATGGGCACAGAGTTGATCCATGCCATGACCTCTGCCGGATTCTTTGGGACTTTGAACTTGTTTGACATCAGCTAACTCCTTCTAAACAATTTATTTTAAGGCCATTGTTGTCTCGAATCCTGTCCAGGTTTATTCGGCGTTCTGTTTCTCCAGCTTGCGCAGCTCCGCCCTGAGCAGTTTGCCCAGCAGGTTCTTGGGCAGGGCGTCGGTTATCTGCACGGCTTTGGGCACCTTGAAGGTGGGCAGCTTCTGCCTGCAGTATGCAATTATCTCTTCGCTGCTCATCAGTTCGTCCTTGCGCAGCACGCAGTAAGCCTTGATCTCCTCGCCGTACACCTTGTCGGGAATGCCGATGACGCCCGCATCCGCTATCTGCGGTATCTCAAGCAGGACTTCCTCCACCTCACGCGGCGACACATTCTCACCGCCGCGGATGATGATATCCTTCTTGCGGTCGGTGATGTAGAAATAGCCATCGTCATCCATGTAACCCACGTCGCCGGTATGCAGCCAACCGTTGCGCAGGGCGGCCTCACTCTCTTTGGGTATGTTCCAGTAACCCTTCATGATAGTCGGGCCCCTGACCACCAGTTCCCCTATTTGCCCTGCGGGCAATTCCTTATCATTGTCATCGAAGATTTTCATGGTGTCGGCCTTGATCATACAGACGCCGATCGAGCCGTACTTGGGAGGCCTGTCGGCACGGTTGCCGCAGGTAGTTGCGCCGGTCTCTGTCATACCCCAGCCCTCATAGATATCCGCGCCGGTCTTATCCTTCCACAGCCTCCCGATCTCGGGTGGCAGGGGCGCAGCCCCGCAAGCGCACGATTCCAGGCTGCTCAAGTTGTACTTATCGAAGTCCGGGTGATTGAGCATCATGATATACATGGCGGGGACGCCCGAGAAATTTGATACACCGAAATCATTTATGTACTTGAGGGCCTGCTCGGGATTGAACCATTTCATGATTATGCTTCGTCCTGCAAAGAGTGTACCCGTCAGCCCCACAGCCAGGCCGAAAGAGTGCGACAGCGGCAATGCGAACAGGCTGAGGCCAAGGTCCATGCCGGTTATTTTCCTCCTGGTTTGCATCATCTGCTGGGTTCTCATATCGCGGGTGCGGGTTTGCAGATCAAATGTCGTGCTCAGGTAGCGCGAAACGAAATCGGCATATCCCATTGCTGTCATGTAGAGACTGAAATGGGTATGCATCACCCCTTTATTAGGCCCGGTGGTGCCGGCCGTATAAATCAGCGCCGCCAGGTCGTCGTTATCAGTCTCCTCGTCCACCAGGCTGTCAGGCTGGCTTGCCACGAATTTATCGTAACCGATAGCATCGGGTATGCCGTCCTGCTCCGTAACGATAACATGCTTGAGCTCCGGCGCCTGTTTTTGCGCCGCCTGTACCCAGGGCAGGAACTCGGGACTGGTTATCGCGGCTTTGGCGCCGCAATTCTGGAAAATGTAGGCGGCCTGGTCAGGCCTGAGCAGGGGATTCAAAGGCACGGCTATGGCGCCGATTTTGTAAATGGCCGGAAAAGACCAGATTACTACGGGGCTGTTGGGCATCTGGATGGCCACCCGGTCGCCCCTGCCGATGCCCAGGGATTTGAGGGCGTTGCCCAGCCGGTTGGAGTTTTGCCCCATCTCAACATTGGTGTACCACTTGCCCTCGAAGTACGCGCTTTCGTATTCTCCGTATTTGTCTATATTGTCCTGTCCCAGGCTGCCGAGATTCATACCACTGCCTCCTCAACAACTTTTTATTTAAGTTTAGAACTGTGCGGGGTTGCGGGGCTGGAAGCATTTCCAGAAAGGTTTCAGGTTGTTCTTGATTTCCGCTTCAATAAGCTTGGTTTGCCCGTAGGCGGGGTCCTTGTGAAATTTATGGGTTGCGGGCTCGGGCTCCTCGACGTCAACGTTCCAGTTGCCCAGGCCGGAGATAAGCGCCAGCCAGGCGTAGGGCAGGACGCGTTTATTGTAGCCGGAGGCGATGAGGTCGAGCTCTTTGCCCTGGCATAATTCGTCTGCCAGGTGCCTTACTTTCTCGCCTATCATGTAGAAACCGTGCACCGGCAGGCCGAGGTCGGTAAGCCCGTCATCGGGGTGGGGGTCGGAGCCGCCGTTGCGGATAATGAACTGGGGTTTGAATTCCCGCACTACGGGTTCTACAATCTCTCCGAAGATGCGGTAGTATGAATCGTAGCCGGCGTTGGGCGGCAGCGGTATATTCACTGTGAAGCCCTTGCCTTTGTCAGTGCCTATGTCGCCGGCAAAGCCGGTGCCCGGATAGAGGGTATGCGGGTCCTGGTGCAGGTCGATGAAAAGCACCCGGGGGTCGCGGTAGAAGTATTCGCAGGTGCCGTTGCCGGCGTGGGCATCCGTATCCAGTACGAGCACGCGCTGCAGCTTGTAGTGATCGGTGAGATAACGTGCGGCGAAGGCTACATCATTGTAAAGGCAGAAGCCCTCGCCGGAACCCTGCTTGGCGTGGTGCATGCCGCCGCCTATTGAAACAGCTTTTTTATAGTCTCCGCTCTGAATGAGGTCGCAGCCCATCTTGGCCTGGCCGATGATCAGCCTGGCCGCCTCCTCGAGTTTGCCCGGCGTATCGAAGGGCATATTGTCCATGCTCTGGTAGAGGCCGAATTTGACATGGTCCAAGTTTCCGTTATGGGCGGCTTTGTAATAGGCGCAGGTGAAATCGATGTAGTCTTTGTTGCAAATCAGTGCCAGGTCTTCGTCACCGGCAGGAGGCGCCTTGATAAAGTGGTAGTTATCGTCTTCCAGCACGCGTTCCCGCAGGAAATTGGGGAAAATCTCATATCGGTCGCCGCGGAACGGGTGACCCGGCCCGTAATCGTACTGGCTTAGATCCTCATCGTAGAGTATCGCAATAGCCAAGGTGGCCTCCCTGCTATTTTTCAAAATTAAAGATAGTGAAATATTACTCTACCGCGGAAAGATAAACAAGAGGTATGGCAATGGTGACTTGCGCATGCTTGCGTAATGATGGCAACCGCCATATTGATATGAAGAATAGTGTATAATACCAGTGTACATGGTAGGATGAACATGGCGGTGGACAAGTAATTATTTTGTGCGTTGATTGGGGGTAAGGATATTGCTGAGGATTTTTTTGACTGGGGAAAATTAATTCGAATTTAATCAATGTGTAGCAGTTTGATTATGCCCTGGTTAGTTGACTTTGGAGTGGGAAAATGAACGATATCAAGGGAGGTAAAGGATGAAAAATTCAATCAATGATACTGATGTGGTGAGGCTGGCCGATCTGAACCAGGTGCAATTCTGGTGTGACGGTGCAAACTGGGTTCCCGGTTCAGAGATTTTGTTGCAGCGCGATTTGGTCTTAATAGACTCGGCGCTTGACTTTCCTGGATGCAATGCCGCTTTCAATTTGTCTGAAGACAGCGCTGAGAAACCGGAGGACTTCATTGCAAAGATAAAATCTTTTTTTTCCGGCAGGAAGCAGGCGTTTTCACTAATACTGAGAGGTCATGCCGATAAGCCAATCATTGAATACTGCAACAATAAAAATGAATTTCTGGTTGCTGAACAACCGGGTATGGTACTTGATTCACCGGTAAAGGTTGCATCAGTACCGGTCGGTGCCCGATTATACTGGGTGAAAAATGCAAAAGAAATACGGGATTTTGGACAGATCGTGTCCGAGGCATACCTTGATCTTGCATACCCTGAAGAATGCAGCAAAGGTTATTTTGCTCACCCGAAGCGGGTAATGAATCCCTACACGATTATGGCTGTGGTCCATCTGGATGGTGAGCCCGTATCTACGGCCATGGCTATGCTTTCACACGGTATTGCCGGTATTTACTGGGTAGGCACACTGAAAAAAGTGCGTGAACGAGGGTTGGCGGAATATGTTGTTGGGGAAGTTTGCAACAAGGCCTTCAACATGGGGGCAAGAAAAGTCATATTACAAGCCAGCAAGTTCGGTGAGCCAATTTATCTAAAGATGGGGTTTCGAGAGTTTACCCGATATCCGTGGTTTATCTGCTCAAGTGAATAGTCGCATCACATGCTATGAATTAACATTTGATAAGCATCAGGATAATGCCTGCTGTAAGCGTGGCCAGTAATATGACTGTAAAGCACACCAGGGCCGGTCCCTGTCCCAGGGTGGCATATGCTATGCGGATCCCAACAGGATTGGTGCAAAAACCTATTTTAGGTTCCCCAACCTGAACCTCTTTCTTAAATATCTCAAAGTAACTTCCCGAAGAATCAACTTATCTCTCCCATATACCATTACTTGAAAAGCTCCCCCACGTTTCTCTGATGATCTTTATTATCGACCCCGGTTATGTCTTTTTCGTTGGCCGGGTTTGCTTCGTTCCCGGCTTCTTAATCGCGGACAGGTCCTGCTGGGCCTTTTTCAGCCAGCCTTCAGCCCCGCATTCCCGGTAGATTTCCATTGCCCTGCTCAGCTTCTCCCTGGCTCCTGCCAGGTCGCCTTTGCGTTTCAGCAGCCCGGCATAGACTTCATAATCCCTTCCCATCTGCCACACCGTGCCGTTAAGGTTATCCTTTTCAATAGCTTTTTTGACCCATTCCTCAGCCTCGGGTCCGTGCTTATCATCAATATTGAGTAGTATCTCTGCGATATGTCTTGATATCTCGCCATCAATACATCTAAACTTATTCTCAGCCGCATCTGCATATAACGATTGCAGGTCAACACTCTTTCCATTATCCAGCACTTTTGCACGGGCAATAGCTACTCTGTAATGAGGGCCGAAGAAGAGCTGTACACTGCCACGTTCTGACAAAGACTTGCCATAATAGCCCTGGCATTTTTGATATTCTTCCCTATCTAAGTGAATCTCACCCAGGGCAAAATTTACGAAACAAATCCACAAAAACCAGTTGATCCTGTCACAGTAGTCGGCTGCTTTCAACAGGTGTTCCACGGCTTCGTCCAGGTAGCCCTTGTAATAACATGAATAACCGTGACAGGTGTAGGCAGAACCCTTTGAATATGAATCTCCGCTCTCATCGGCCAGATGTACCGCCTCCAGGCTGGTCTGATAAGCCAGGTCGACCTTGCCTTGCCAACCGTAAACAAACCAGGCAATGCTGTTTTTCATCGTGGCCATACCCCAAGCAATATCTAATGTCGTATAGATTTCCAGAATTTTTTCAAAAAGTGGAAGGGCCTCCTCAAATTCACAGTTACAGGCAAGGGCAAATGCCAGCCAGTAGCTTGCAAATCCTATAGTAAAGAGCTCATCTATCTCCCTGCCGATCTTCAAGGCTTCTCTCAGGAACTTAAAGGCGGTGGTCAAATCTTTCTCAATGAAAAAATTGTATGTCCCGAGTACGGTGTATATCCAGGCAACCCCTTTTTTATCATCAAGCTTCAAGGCCAGCTCGACCGCTGGCTCGACAGATTCCTTTGCCTCAATCCAATAATTCATTTCTGTGTAATTTAACCCGAGTGTGGTCCTGGTATCGAGAAGCTGCTTCTCCAGGTCCGCGGTACGCGGCAGTCGCTCCAGGCAGGCCACCCTTTTCTCACCGTAGGAAATGGCGACAGTAATGGAGCCAGCTTTATCATTCTTATATGCAGCCAGCCAGCAATACTCAGCCCCCTTCTCATAGTTTTCACCTTCTGTGTAATGCTCAGCCAGCTCCTCAAAATGCTCATCAAGTCTGTCCTTATACATGTTCTCGAGGGCATTACCTATCTCCACGTGCAGCCTCTTTTTCCTGGCGGCCAGTATGGATTTGTACACCACTTCTCGCGTTAGGGCATGCCTGAAGATATAGGTCGACTGTGGATATATCCCCCTCTCGTATAGCAGCTCAGAGTCCTTTAACGCCGACAGGTGGGACAGCAATTCCTGTTCCGGTATACCCATCACCCTCCTGATCAGCTCGTGGCCGAACTCCCTCTCGATGGCTGAGCCGGTCTGCAGCAACCCCCTGGCGGCCTCGGGCAGCGAGTCCACCCTGGCCATGATCACGTCCTGGATGGTGCCGGGTATGCTCACATCGCGCATGTCCCTGGTCAGGTGGTAGGCGCCGTCCTTCCTCTCGATCAGCCTGAGGTCCTTGAGCGACTTGATGAACTCCTCGATGAAGAAGGGGACGCCCTCCGTCTTGAGCAGTACCAGTTCCTGGAGCTGCGGGTCTGCCTCCTCCGTGCCCAAGAGGTAGGTCAGCATGGCCAGGCTCTCGCGGTTGGAGAGGCGGTTGATGGTCACCTGGCTGTGGTAGGAGCGGCTGCCCCAGGTGTGCACAAACTCGGGCCGGTAGGTAAATATCAGGAGGATCATCGCACCTGGTATGCTATCCAAAAGGTACTTCAGTGTTTCCTCGGAGGTCCGGTCTGCCCAGTGCAGGTCCTCGATGGCCATGATCAGTGGTCTGGCCTCCGAGCCCTTGAGGGTGATGCGCCTGACCGCTTCCAGCATGCGGTCCTTCCTGCCCTCCGGGCTCATAGGTATCTTATCGATGCCGCTGTCTTTGACCCCCAGCAGCTCCAGGATATATGGCAGAGTTGACACCTCGTCCAGCCCTATCTGCATAAGACCATTTTTAACCTTGTCCCTGATCCTATGGTCATCCTCGCCCTCGCGGATGTCGAAGTTGGATTTGAGCAGGTCGATGACAGGGTGGTAGGCTACGTTCTGGCTATAAGAGAGGCACTTTCCTTCCAGGAAGGTCACATCTTCGCTGCCGATGGCTTTCCTGAACTCGTAGAGCAGGCGGGACTTGCCCACGCCTGCCTCGCCCATGATGGAGAAGGCCTGCCCCCTGCCTGACCGGGCCCGCTCGAAGCCGTCCAGCAGCAACTCAAGCTCCTTATGCCGTCCAACCAGGGGGGTCAGACCCAACTCGGCGCTGACGTCGAACCTGGTCCTGCGGGTGCTGGGCGCGATCACACGGTAGGCTTTGACCGGGGCCTCCTTGCCCTTGACCTGCCTCTCGCCCAGCGCCTCGAAGCGGAAGAAGCCCTCGGTGAGCTTGAAGGTGTCCTCGCTGACACAGGCCGTGCCCGGCTCGGCGAGCCCCTCCATCCTGGAGGCCAGGTTCACCGTATCGCCCACGGCGGTGAACTCCACCCTGAGGTCGTTGCCGATCGTGCCCACCACCACCGGTCCGGTGTTGATGCCGATGCGCATCCCCAAATAACTCGCCTCGCCCTCATCCTTTAACATTCCGCTAAATCGGGTCATCTCGCGCTGAATGGCCAGCGCTGATCGGATGGCCCTTTGCGGGGCATCCTCCAGGGCAATGGGTGCGCCGAACAGGGCCATGATGCCGTCGCCGGTACCCTTATTGACAGTGCCGCTATACTCGTGCACCTTGTGGATCATCATCTCGAAGAGCTCGTCGATCAGGGAGTACAACTTCTCCTCGCCCAGCTTCTCAGAAAGCGGCGTGAACCCTTTCAGGTCACAGAACATGACCGTGACCTGCCTCCTCTCGCCCTCGATCTTGCCTCTCTGGGCCAGTATCTTCCCGGTGAGGTCACCGGGCAGGTAACGCTGTAGCTTTTCCAGCTTTTCTTCAAAAGAGAGGGGTTTGAGTATCGGCTCTGCAGAAACGGTCAGGCTATGGCCACAGTCTCCACAGAATCTATCACTCGGAATGTTCTCAAATCCGCATTGAGGGCAAGGATGTGATAGCTTGGCTCCGCACTCGCAACAGAACTTCCGTGTCTGCAGATTTTCAGCCTGGCACTTCGAACACTTCATCACGCATCCCTCAAACTCTAAATCTTAGTTTATGAGTATCAATAAGGAATGTCAAACCCGGCTCGATCTCATTCCCTAATACAACGCAGTCAGCTATCAGTCTTACAAACAAAGGCGTAGCGGTTCAAGTTCACCGTCCCCCACTAATTCAAAGTAGCCAATTGAAACTTATATTCGCCTATTTGAATTAATATTCAGTTACCCCCACGTTATACTCTTATTTTAATCTGAGGGCGATCTATTTGGCGGGGCAACCTGCGCATTGATGAAAATTACTTGCGTTTTGTAGGGCCTTTATATAATATGTGCCTACTTGCAGTAGGGGGGATTGATAAATGAAAAAAGTCTTAATTACGGGAGCAACCGGCTTTATCGGGCAGCATATCGTCAAGGCCAACGTATCAAAGGGCAACAGAGTGCGCGCGCTGGTGTTGACGGGCGATGCCGGTGAGGCCGGGCTGAAAGCGCAGGGTGTGGAGATCATAAATGGCGACATCCGCGATTATGAGGCGGTCAGGCGCGCGGTCGGGGACGTGGATATCATCTTTCATACTGCTGCGGTAGTTACCGACTGGGCTCCTAAAAAGCTTTTCTGGGAGGTTACGGTGGGAGGCGCCGAGAATATCTGCCGGGCGGCCGTTGAAGCGAAGGTGTCACGCCTGGTGGATATCAGCACCTGCGACGTATTCGGCACGACCGAAGCGGTGGTCATGGATGAAACCCTGCCCCTGCAATACTGGGGAGAACCCTACGCTGATTCCAAGATAGATGCCGAGAAGGTTATGCGCAGGTACCACGAGGAGCAGGGTTTGCCGCTGGCCATGGTTTACCCGCTCTGGGTATTCGGCGAGGGTGACCAGACATTCGTGCCTCTGCTGGCCGACGCCATTATCAAAAAGGAGCTTATCTTCTGGCGCAAAGGCGCCATCGTTTGGCCCACTTATATCGATAACCTGGTTGACCTGCTGATGCTGATCTCCGAGGATGAAAGGGCAATCGGCAACGGTTACCTGGTGCACGACGGCGAATCGACTACCCTGGAGGAATTCTGCGCCGGCATCGCCGACGCCCTGGGCGTGCCACCCATCAAAACCTATATCCCGTACTGGTTGGCCATGGCGGCGGCCAGGCTTATGGAATTCACCTGGAAGCTCTTCGGCATCAAGATGCGCCCGCTGCTCACCACCTATACCGTCACCAACCTCGGTTCGCGGTTCAGGTTCTCTATTGGAAAAGCGGAACGTGAGCTGGGCTGGAAGCCCAAGATCACATATCAGGAAGGTTTCAAACGTACCATGCAATGGCTCAAGACGCTGGATATCGGGTCACTCAAGCAAAAGTAGTGAGGTTTTGGAAATGAAAGAGTTCAAAGACAAAGTTATTTATATCACGGGTGGTTCCTCCGGCATGGGCCTGGCAATTGCCAAATTGATGGCCGCAAAGGGAGCCAGCGTTATCATCTTCGCGCGGCGGCAGCAGGTGCTGGATGCCGCGCTGGAGGAGATTTGCGCTGCGGGCAGTGCCGCCGGGCAGAGGCACGCCTGCCTGTCGATGGATGTGGCCAACCGGGAGCTGGTCAAGTCGGTACTGTCAGGTGCGGTCGCAGCATACGGCGTGCCGGACGTTTTGATCAATTGCGCGGGCCGGGCCATTCCCCGCTATTTCGAGGATATCAGCTATGAGCAGTTCGATGAAACGCTGAAGGTCGACATGTACGGTGCGTGGAATACCACCTCCTTCCTGGTGCCTCTGATGAAGGAGCGGGGCGGGTATATAGTCAACGTTTCCTCCCTGGTGGGCCTCATCGCTATCTTTGGCTATACCGACTATGCGTCCGCCAAGTTTGCGTTAGTAGGCTTCTCGGAAGCACTGCGCAGCGAGCTTAAAAGGTATAAAATCGCGGTCTCGGTGCTTTGTCCGCTTGATACCGACACCCCCGGATTTATCGAAGAGAACAAGACCAAGCCTCCTGAGACACAGGTTATCTCCCAGGCGGCCAGAGTGATGCAACCGTCTGAGGTGGCACAGGCGCTGCTCAAGGGTATGGCAAGGGAGGAGTTCATCATCATACCCAGCATGGATGGATGGTTTACCTATATCGTGAAGAGGCTGATGCCGGGATTGGTGGAGATGGTGACCGATTCCCAGGCTAAAAAGGTACAGCAATCTATGAAGAAACCGGCTTAGAGAGGCAGGGGGGTTAAATCATGCTTAACGACGGAAGGCGCAGGTTATTAGCGTCGCTCGAGATAACGACGGCGGTTGGAATAATACTTTTCTGGATAGCCTTCTTCACGGTGGGACTGGCGCCGGAAAACGCTCCGGCCTGTTATTTTGCCTATGAGTATTCCTTTCCGCTGCCGGACGGCATGCTGGCGGTGCTGCTGCTGACGGCCGGCATTCTGCTGATGTTAAATAAGCCGCGGGGCTTCAAGCTGTCGATGGTAGCGGCCGGCGCCCTGGTATTTTTGGGGTTTTTAGACTTCAGTTTCAACATACAGAATGGCGTATATTTACCCTCTACGATTGACCTGGTGTTGAATGCCTTTATCAACATCTGGTGCGTGGGGTTTGGACTTGCCTTGATCATCATGATCGGCAGGAAAGCCTTTGCGTAAGGCCCTCGTAATCTGTGTGTCACTCCTGCTTGCCATGGTGATTATCATCACCTCGCTATTCTATGCATTGGTGCAGAAGAGTTTCACACCGGTGGACGGGACAGTTCAAATAAAAGGCCTGGAAGCGGCGGTCAATATCTGCCGCGACCCATGGGGCGTTCCACATATCTACGCGGACACTGAGAACGACCTCTTTTTCGCGCAGGGATACGTGCAGGCCCAGGACCGCCTGTGGCAGATGGAGTTACACCGGCGCATGGGCAGCGGGACGCTTTCCGAAGTGATCGGCGAAGCGACACTGGAATACGACAGGTTTTTCCGCGCTGTTGGCCTGCGGCGTTGCGCCGCCGCCTCTTATCAGTCGCTTAACCCGGCCATGCAGGTCGTCCTGCAATCCTATTGCAAAGGTGTAAACGCATTTATCAGCGCCAATAAGGATAACCTGCCGCTGGAGTTCACCATACTGGGCTTCAAGCCCGCTGATTGGGACCCGGTCGATTCGCTGACGGTCTCTGAATTAATAGCCTGGGAGCTTGGCAAGAACTGGGAGGTGGAATTGACGCGCGGCCGCCTGGTGCAGAAGCTGGGTGATGAGAGGGCCGGGCAACTGCTGGCCCCTTACCCGCAGACCAGCCCGCTCGTCATTCCCCCCGAGCTGATGGCCAGACCGTTAGGTACGGAGGTTGCAACAGGGTTGCATCAAGAATCAGATTGCCTGGGAAGCAACAACTGGGTGGTTGATGGACAGAAGACGGTGACCGGCAAGCCCCTGCTGGCCAATGACCCCCATCTATCGGTGATGATGCCCTCCATCTGGTATGAGACGGGATTGCACGGCGCAGGGTTTGAGGTAGTGGGCGTATCGTTGCCTGGCTGCCCGCTTATCAACATCGGCCGCAACCGCGATATATCCTGGGGCATCACTAACCTGCCGGCCGATACCCAGGACCTTTTTATCGAGAAGCTGAACCCGGCCAACGAGTTGCAGTATGAGTACGAGGGCGAATGGAAATACCTGCAGGTGATCGAAGAACCGATAAAAGTGCACGGCCGCGGCGAAGCGGAGAAACTGCAGGTCAGGATTACACGGCACGGGCCGCTGATGGACAACGTTATCAAGGGACTGGAGCAGCCGCTAGCGCTGCAATGGACAGGTTATGGCAACAGCCGTTTGATCGAGAGCGTTTATCACTTGGATAAAGCGGGCAACTGGGACGAGTTTCGTGACGCACTGCAATACTGGGATGCACCGAGCCAGAATATAGTTTACGCGGACAGGGATGGCAATATAGGCTACCAGTCAACCGGGCTGATACCCATACGCAGGAAGGGGTTGGGCACGGTGCCTGTTCCAGGTTGGACTGGAGATTATGACTGGACTGGCAACATACCTTATAAAGAGTTGCCCAGCGTGCTGAACCCGTCCACCCATTTTATAGCTACGGCAAATAACAAAGTGGTTTCGGACAACTACTCGTATTTCATGACCTATGACTGGTCGCCGCCCTATCGCGCACAGCGCATCACAGACCTGCTGAAGTCAAAAGACAAGCTGTCGGTTAAGGATTTCCGTGATATACAGGCTGATATCTATGACATACCGGCCAGCATCTTTACCCCCTATGCTTTACAGGTAGTGCCTTCCACGGCGCAGGAGAAGCAGGCTCTGGAGATACTGAAAAAGTGGGACTTTCAAGACAGGGCGGACGATCCGGCCCCGGCCATTTATAATGTCTTTTACGTCAAGCTGTTGAAAAACATCATGGAGGACAAGCTGGGAGAGCCGCTGTTCAACGACTACCTTAGGGCGATGGGTGGTTCAGGAGACGTCCATGCTATTTTCATGGAAGGTATTATGCAGGATAAAAACAGCGCCTGGTTTGATGATGCCCGCACACCGGATCGGGAGTCCAGGGACGATATCGTTAAGAAGAGTTTGGCCGATGCACTGGCGGAACTCAGTAGTAAATATGGGTCAGACCCGGCCAAATGGCGGTGGGGGGATATACATAGCACCTGGTTCCGCCACGTCCTCGGCAGGGTACCGGGCCTCGATGCCGTATTCAGCCGCGGACCGTTCCCGGCATCAGGATCGCGTTACACGGTCGACGTGGCAGCCTTCGACTACAGCAACCCCTATAGCGTGGTGGCCGTTCCCAGCTACCGCCAGATTATCGACTGGAGCGATCCCGATAAATCCCTGGCCATGCATACCACCGGACAGAGCGGCCTGGCCTTCAGTCCGCACTACGGCGACATGATTCCCAAATGGCTGAACGTGGAATATCACACGATGCTATTTAACCGGGCTGATGTTGAAGCGCAGAAACAGGCGACGCTGACTTTGAAGCCTGGAAATTAGGCTTCTGAGCCTGCCTCCCGCTCAGCGTAATATTCGTCCAGGTAATTTTCAATGTCACCGCGTGACAGTTCCCGCTTGAGGAAATAGTCGTAGAGGTGATATTCCTGGGCCGGGCTTTTCAACGGTTTGAACCACACGTCGGGCGGCAGATCGTCCCCGTGGGTGTAACCTGCGGCCACGTTAAGTCCCCGCCAGGCGTTCCACATACGGGCGCTGGCTGACTTGAGGTCCGCTGCTGAAGCACTGATGCCGGTGACGGCCGAGTATAAAGAGGCCAGCGTATGCATACTGTAGAACCGCGAGATATAGAGACGGTGGCACTGGCCGAGCATATTGAAGAGGCCGAAGAAGTCCTCGCCGTGCTTGGCCAGCCTGCCAAGGTTGAAGGAGTCGCTGGTGAAAAGCCTGCCGATATCCTGAGCGGGTACGCCGCATCGTTCAGCGTGCTTGACCAGTTCGGGGAGCGGCCAGCCCGGGCTGTAAGAGGGGGCGCCCATGGCGGCAGAGACTCCCAGCGTGCGTCCGGGATGCACCAGCATGCCGAGGTGCATAGGCAGGAACCCGCTCACACGGGGGTCGAAAGCTATGAACTGGCCCTTGACCACGTTTTGAACAAGCCCCAGGGCGCCGTGGCCGATATTATCCGCCGCGCTCAGCACGCCGTCCGCCAGAACGTCTCCCAGTCCCTCGCGGTTGGCCGTTATCCTGACAAGTTTTATCAACGTTTCATAGCTACGGTCGAGCTCAAGCCCGCCAGTGTTTGCCTTGTTTATGATGCCGTCTTCGTAGAGGGTGATGATGAAGTCGGCCAGCCCCTGGAAATTGTAAACGCGGTCGAGTCCCATCCTGTTTATCAAATCGTAATACTGCAGGGCGAGGGCGTACCGGTCGGCCGTGCTTCCCTCAGCCGCGTAGCCCAGGGCGGGAGAATAAGTCATCGCTGCCATTTCCATGAAAACGGCCGTATCGTAGATAGTCCTGCCGTTGGGCAGGTCGATGCGGTCCTTGTCGGACATGGGGCAGGTGGCACAGGCGATCTTTTTTCGTGAAGCCCTATGCAGTTCATAGAACTGCGGCTTAAGCTCACTCATATTGGATGGGTAGGGGATAAGCTCGGAAGAATTGCGCGAAACTATGCCGGGCAGCATCCAGTCCCTGGTCATGGCCATGGACCCGCCGTCCATCATCTCGGTGCGCAGGTGGTAGCTGTTGACCTTACCCAGTATCTCCTCAACCAGCCTTTTCAGGCGGTCGGGTTCGGCGACCTCGATCGTCCTGCTTCCCATACAGGTCACGATGGCCTTGAGGTTTTTGGAGCCCATCACTGCCGCCAGGCCACCGGAGCCGATGGAGCCCACCTTATCTATATTTGTCACGGAGATGGCGACCTGCCTTTCCCCGGCGATGCCGATGGGCAGGATGCTGCAGGGGGAATGCCGCAATCGCAATTCGTCCACTGCGTCGTAGCCGTCCATGCCCCAGACATCGGAAGCATGGCGCACGCTTATGTTGTCGTCCTCGATGGTTAAATACACCGGCCAGGGTGAGCGTCCGGTGATAACCAGGTGGTCGTAGCCCGAAGATTTGAGGAAGTGGCTGAAATTGCCGCCGCCGTTGCTCTGTGGGAAGGATCCGTTAAGCGGGGACTTGTAGGTGGACATGGTCTGCGACGCTCCCGGAATGAAAGTTCCGTTGAAGGGACCGGTGCCCAATATAATGGCGTTGCGGGCGGACAGAGCATCTGTCCCCGGCGGTATGAGGTCAATGGCCAGCTTGGTGTTGATGCCGGCGCCTCCTATCCACTCCTTTACTACATCCTCGTCCAATGGATGTTTACGGATGCTCCCGTCCGTGAGATTTACATAAAGTATGTTGCCGGCATAGCCGCCTATTTGCATATCAGTCTTCCCTTACGCCGCTCTCATTTTTGGTAGCGGTCAGTGCCCCGTAGGGGCAATAGCGGGCGCAGATGAGGCAGGCGTCGCAATCCGCGGTGAAGCTGACCGTAAATTCATCAGGGCGTCCGGACTGTCTTTCCACGCGGATGCGCGAGTGGGAGAGGTTGAATTTGCTGTCAATGCGGAACGAGCAGCGTAGCATGCAGGTAATGCAGCCCGCGCATTTTGATGGCTCGGCAATTATCGAGCGGCTGTTCCTGGTTACCCTGGTTAGCATGTGTATCGATTACAGCGGGCGCAGCTAAAGCAACGCCCCTACATCTGCTACTGAAAAACCGTAGGGACGGGTCTTCAGACCCGTCCGCTCGTTCGGGCGCAGCTAAAGCAACGCCCCTACAGCTACGCTCCTACAGCTACACCCTTACTTTCTGGTGTGTTAAATCTATTTAATTCCGAACGAGCCTGCCAGCGCTCCCATGCCCAGGGTTTCCATGCGGGCTTTGCTGGGCTTGCCGGTTGCCTTGTTCTTACCTTCCTGGCCGCTCTCAACTATAGGCCTCAGGGCTATCTCGGGAAGTTCATCATCCTTGGGTGTAACACCGTATTTGCAGGTGGTGGCGCGCATGAGTTGGAAGATACGTTCCCCCGCCTTTAACAGGGAGTCCACATCCATGGTCCATCCCGTAGAGGCGTTGACCATATCGACAATGGACTGGGTGGTCATCATGGCGAAGTGGCAGATGCCCAGCGCATCAGTGATGGAGCGCCAATTCTGTGAAAGCACTACCATCGGCGCTTTGGCATCCCCCCTGCGGTCGCCGGGAACCAGGTCGAGGTCGGGATTGCCCATGCCGTTCTCTACCAGGTAGGCGTCGCTCTTGTTGTGGTCGGCGCCGCGGTTGCTGGTAGCGTAGGCCAGGCCCATGCAGCAAAACGCGCGCGGGTCATGCATGGGGAATTCCAGTCCCTTGACCTGCATGGCCTCGCCGGGGCGGTTGTAGCGCGCGGCCATGCGTTTGGTCCCTTCCTGGAGTATCTTGCCGAAGCCCTCGTTTTTAGCCATCAGGTCGATGAGCTTGAGCGTGACGTCGATATCGCCCCACTTGAGCTCCAGTCCGCCCGTGTCCTTGCTGGTTATAATGCCTTTCTCGTAAAGGTAGTAGGCAAATCCGACGCTGGCCCCGCCGCTGATGCTGTCGAAGCCGTAGCCGTTGACCAGCTCGTTGAAATGGTTGACGGCGCCCATGTCGGCGATCATCAGCAGAGGTCCCCATGCTATCAATGTCTCGTATTCCGGGCCCTCGGTCGGTTTCTCCGTCTTGAAGCGTCCTTCCCTGATGTGTAGAACCTTGCGGCAGCCGATCGGGCAGCCGAAGCAGGCCGTGTTCCCCACCTGCCATTTCTCTGCCTGGGTCACGCCGCTGATTTCGGAGGCCTCAGGCATTGTGCCGATCGTGTAATACTTGGAAGGCGTATCGCCGTAGGAGATGCCCGAATCCACCCAGCCGGCGGTGCCGGTATCGTGCATAACGGTTGTGACAAAGCCGGTCTTGACCTCTTCCATGGCGGCGCGCGCCGTCTCGCGGAATTTCTCGGGATCGGCCATGGGTATCTTGGCCTTGCCCCTGACCGCGATGGCCTTGAGCTTCTTGGAGCCCATCACGCAGCCCATGCCTGCGCGCCCGGCGCAGTGCCCGTCCTCGGTCATGATATTAGCCATCAATCCCACGTTTTCACCGGCCTGGCCGATGCAGGCCACGCGGGTTCGCTGGTCATCGTACTCCTTGCGGATGGCCTCGATGGTTTCATAGGTGTTCTTGCCCCAGAGCTTGCTCGCGTCTTTAAGCTCCGCTTTGCCGTCCTTAATGTAGAGGTAAACCGGCTTGTCGGATTTTCCCTTGACTATGATGCCGTCGTAGCCCGAGAAGCGCAGTTCCGACCCGAAGTGAGCAGCGCCGTTGGCATCACCGTAGAAAGTTGTATATGGAGAGCGGGATGCTACCACCCAGCGGCTGAAGCTGGGGCCTCCCGTACCGGTGAGCAGGCCGGCCATGAAGATGAGGGGGTTGTCTGGCCCCAGAGGATCAGTCTTCTCATCGGTCATGTCTACCAGGTAGCGGCAGGCGATACCGCCGGCGCCGATGAAATCACGGGCGTACTGCTCATTTAGCGGCTCGTCCTTTAATTCCTTTTTGGTAAGGTCGACTACCAGTATTTTCCCCATGTAACCGTTCATGGCCGGTCCTCCTTGTATGTTATTATGCGGACGGATCTAGTGCCCAGTCCCTGCGAGCTTGATTAAAAGTCAACCGGTTTGCCGTCATAGGCGCAGACGAAAATTTTCTGCAGGTCCTCGCTTTCGGGCACCCTGGTTACCGCGATACTCATAGCTTCGTTCACCGCCCTATCGACAAGTCCGGGCATGGCCTTCATGTACTTGTCTTTGTCGATCTTAAGGTCTTTCACCGTAGGGCTTTGCCCGATATCTTTCATCAGTTTACGTACGGCTGCAATGAGCGCCTTGCTGCATTCTTTATCGCTGCCCTGTGCAATTCCGCAAAACCGGGCGATCTCGGCGTATCTCTGCAGGGTCTCCTCCGAACCGTTGGCCACGTACTCCATTGTATAGGGAAGATATAAGCCCATGGCCACACCGTGCGGTGTATGGAAGATGCCTCCCAGAGCGTGCCCGCAGCTATGTGCCAGACCTGCCATGCCGTTACCGAAGCAGGTGCCGGCCTGTGAAGCCGCGTACATCATTGACTTGCGGGCTTCCGCATCCTTGCCGTTATCGACGGCTTTCTTAAGGTTTTCGAAGATAAGCTTGATAGCCGCCAGTCCCGGGCCGTCGGTAAATGGAGTACGCCATGTTGTTGTGTAGCCTTCAATGGCATGGGTGAGGGCATCCATGCCGGTAGATCCTGTTACATGCGGTGGCATGCTCATGACCATCCGCGGATCAAGGATGGCGACATCGGGAAGTGTTTCGTATGAGCCGAGAGCCACTTTGCGGTTTTGCTCGGTATCGGTGAGCACAATGGCCCAGGTAGCCTCGGAGCCGGTGCCGCTGGTGGTGGGGATGCAAAGCAGGCGAGCCTTGGCCCTGATGTCGAAGAAATCCGATGGCGACATATCCAGAGGGCCGATCCCTGCCGCGTAGCATACCAGGCTTGACTTGCAGGCATCCATCGATGAACCGCCGCCCAGGCCAATGAACCAGTCCGGTTTGAAGTCTTTGGCTATGGCCGCAGCTTTTTCTACTGTCTTGATGGACGGGTCAGGCTCGACCCCGTCGAATATCTTACACTCGATGTTAGCTGGTTTCAGCTCATTTACCACCAGTTCTGCCAGCCCGAGCTTGGCGATGGTGGCATCGGTTACGATGAAGGCACGTTTGCCCTTGATGGTGTTCAGGTACTGAAGTGAATCATCTCCGAAGACGGTAAATGGGACACCAAAAAACATAGCAACTCCTCCTCGGTATAAGTACCGGGAAAATAATTTTATTTATATGCGCTGCGTAAACTACTCGGGATACTCGGTCTGGACCCGCGTCACACAATTGACCAGCTCCTGAGCAGCTTTCACGGCGCGCATGACCTTGCCCATATTACCAGTTAGTTTAAGCTGGCGTGTGACAATGGCCTGGATGGAGTCGATCTTCTTCTCTGCAACCTTCCTCCACGTGCCAACGTTAGCCTGTAAAACGAATTCGGGCTTGTATTTATCCTTAGTTGCATCGGTGACGACGTCCACCTTGCGGCACTTGCCGTGCCAGAGGTCAACATATGTATACCCGAGTTCCTTGACCGCTCCGCCCGGCTCGATAATGAAATAGAAATCGCCTTCCCATGTCTTGGCCGCTTCCTCGTAAGCTTTGCTGGCGTTGACTGCTTCCATGAATGCGGTGGCCCACTCTAATGTTCCGAATAATGCCATACCATACCTCCCTAAATAAGTTTTACTGGTATTCTATGCGTACGGCAGAGGGATGTCAATAGGCACCTGCTCTGATTTACTGCTTGATGTTATGTAATAGCGGCAGGAGCTTGATAAGTGATCAGTCGATGCTGTCCTTGGTGCTGGGGACGCTGCCGGAGATGCGCGGGTCGAGGCGTGTGGCCATATCCAGGGCGCGGGCCAGTGCTTTGAAGAGCGCTTCGGCCTTGTGATGGTCGTTCTTGCCGCTCAGTACCCAGGCATGGATATTGATACGTGCCTCCTGGGCAAAAGAAACGAAGAAGTGGTGCACGAGGTCGGAGTGCATCTCGGATATCATGGCTTCCTTGATAGATGTCTCGATGACGGCATGTCCGCGGCCGGAGATGTCCAGCGCTACCAGTGCCACGGCTTCGTCCATGGGCACGATGGCGTGCGCCATTCGGACGATGCCCAGCTTGTCTCCTAACGCCTGATTGAAGGCCCGCCCCAGCGAGATGGCCACGTCTTCCACCACGTGATGCTGGTCCGGTCCGTTGGCGGATATCTTGAGGTCGAAGATGCCGTGTTGCGCAAGCTGGCAGAGCATGTGGTCGAAGAAAAGGATGCCGGTGGTTATATCGTATTTGCTGCTGCCGTCGATATTGACCTCGACCTTAATCGAAGTTTCCCTGGTACGGCGGGTTACGCTCGCTTTGCGTTCGGCCATTTGCTACCTCTTTATTCTATGAATTCAAGGCCAAGGGTATCACATATCCCTGAGCGCGGCAATCACGCGGGCGGTATCCTCCGGACGTCCCACGCTGATGCGGATGTAATCCTTGAGCTCGGGCGTCTCGAAATAGCGTATGAAGATGCCCTTCTTCTGCAGGCCGAGGTAAACCTCCTTCGCACCACGCCCCTGCACGGCGCAGAGAATGAAGTTTGCCACCGAGGGGTAGGGCTTCAGCCAGGTGAATTCCTTCAGTCCAGTGTACAGGACATCCCGCTCCCGGACCATTGCGTTAACGGTTTTTTGCAGGTAGTTGAGGTCAGCCAACGATTCGAGGATGGCCACGTACGCGGCCATATTGATATTGTAGGGCTGCTTTATCTTCATCAGGTAGGGAACTACATTGGTGGGGCAAACGCCGTATCCGGCGCGCAGTCCCGCGATGCCCGCCCACTTGCTGAACGTGCGCAGCACGATCAGGTTGGCGAATTGCGGAACCAGTTGTATAAGCGAGTTGCCGCTGAATTCCACGTAGGCCTCATCTACGACCACGATCAAGTTGAGGGCCAGCAGCTCTCTGATCTCGGCCTCGGAAGCCTGATTGCCCGAGGGGTTATTGGGCGACGCCACGAAGATGATTTTAGTTTTGGCATCAGCCGCCTTTTTAATGGCCGGCAGGTCGAGGGAGAAATCAGCTTTGCGCGGCACTTTCACCGTTTCACCCCCGGCAATCGCCGTGCAGAAGGGGTACATACCGAAGGTGGGAGGGCAGTTGATGACCTTATCGCCCGGT
>JAPLHJ010000262.1 GCA_026389675.1 Chloroflexota bacterium
CCCTTGACCTTGATTGCTTTCTCAACCTTGGACATTATGTCAAATGGATAGCTGGAGCATGACGTCGCCACGTACGGAATATTGTGGGCCGCAGCTATGGCCGCCATATTCTTCTTCCAGGTATGCTGGCCCATGCTCGCCTTGCCCGAGGGGGCTGTAGTGGTGGATGCGCCGAAAGGAGTTTCGCTCGACCGCTGTATGCCCGTATTCATGTAAGCTTCATTGTCATAGCAAACATAGATGAAATCATGCCCTCTTTCCATGGCGCCCGAGAGAGATTGCAGGCCGATATCCGCCGTGGCGCCGTCCCCACCCATGGCAACCACCTTGACCTCCCTGGTATAACCGTGTTTGCGCTTCAGGGCTTTAAGCCCGCATTCAATGCCGGAGGCGACCGCCGACGCATTCTCGAAAAGGGTGTGTATCCAGGGAACTTCCCAAGCGGTTTCCGGCAGAGGGGAAGAGATAATCTCCATGCACCCGGTAGCATTGGAGATGATCGTGTTCCTCCCCAGGGCTTTGCATACATAACGCACCGCCAGCACTTCCCCACAGCCGGAGCATGCGCGGTGCCCCGAGGCAATATACTCCCTGCTGGTGATTAATTTTGGGGCGTATATGCTGAGTGTTTCCACTATTCCCTCACTCCAAACATGATTGTTTCGGCGGTATCGCCGGATTTTATCTTATCCAACCCTGTTGCTATAAGCTTCTCAAAATCAGCCGGCGATATATCGCGTCCACCCAGCCCACCCACGATGCTTACCACCTGAGGCCTGTCTTTCAAAGAATAGAGGGCGGCACGGATCTCCGAGCATACCGGCGCCGGCCCCCCCAGGGATATCGCCCGGTCGAGCACTATAACATTTGTGGCGCCGGAAAGCGCCTCTGTTATTTCCTTATACGGGAATGGCCTCCATAAACGCAGCCTGACCAGGCCGACTTTTTTACCTTCAGCCTGCATCTTGTCGATGGCGTCCATGGCATTCTCACTGTAACTGCCTACCGTAACCAGCAGTGTATCAGCATTTTCGGCCTGGTACTTTTCTACCGGTTTGTAGTAGCGTCCCGTGATATCGCCGTATTGCTTCCAGGTATCGAGGATGACCTTCTTGGATTCGCGCAGGGCTGTATCCAGGGACTTCCTGCCTTCCGTGTACAGGTTGGGCATGGCAAAGCCCCCCATTGTGACCGGTTTATCCGGGTCGAGCGCGTGTGGATGCCTGTACGGCGGCAGGAACTCATCAACGGTCTTTTGATCAAGAAAATGCATTGGCTCGATTACATGCGAAACATGGAACCCGTCGAAATTGATGATGACCGGCAGCAGCACGTCCTGGTGTTCCGCGATGCGGAAAGCGCATAGCGTCTGATCGAAGGCCTGCTGGCCGTTCTCGGCAAATATCTGTATCCACCCCGCATCCCTGGCAATCATAACATCCGAATGGTCACCCCAAATATTCAGGGGTCCCGACAGTGCACGGTTGGTCACTGCCATAACGACGGGCAAACGCAACGAAGCCGCCACCAGCAATACCTCGTGCATCAGTATCAGTCCCTGGCTGGCAGTGGCCGTAAAGGCCCTGGCCCCGACGGCGCTCGCCCCCAGGCAGGAGCTCATGGCAGAATGTTCAGACTCTACTGGAATATATTCAGCATCAAGAACACCATTTGCCACCATTTCGGCCAAACTCTCAACAATATGGGTTTGAGGCGTTATCGGGTAAGCAGCGATCACATCGACATTGGCCAGCTTAACCGCCTCAGCTACAGCCAGAGAAGATTCTATGCCGATACGCTTCGCAGTCATCCCTATGCTTCCTCAACCATATTTATTGCCTGGGTCCAACATTCCTGGGCACATATCCCGCAACCCTTGCAATAAAACTCATTGGCCCTGAAATACCCGTCCTTCTGCTGGCTGATGCAGAATTCCGGGCAATAAAGTGAGCAAATGCCACATTTAATACACCTTGTATCATTCCAAACGGGATGTTGTGATTTCCAGTTACCAGTGCAAAACCGTTTGGTATTACCAACGTCAGTTATCGCGCATCCCACCAATAATTCGTTCCACTTGGGCAGCTTCTCTGCAGCAAAGTTCTTAACTTTCTTTTGACCACCTGTCGTGATTTTATCGATTATCGTGGTATCGAAGGCTTTCCGGCAGGCTTCGAAGTTAGCTTTGGCGCGGGCACCGAATTTCTCTTCCAGCGGCCTATTGAGAGAATCGATTTTTATAACGCCGGTGGTTTTTATCAGGGCGCCCAGCATCGTGGTATTCACAATATTCACCCGCAGAAATTCTCTGGCTATTGAGGAGGCGTCAACCACCGCCAGTTTCCAATCGCCGCTGAATTCGCTCTGCAGGTCATCGATGGACCGTGTACTGTTAACTATCAGCCAGCCGCCTGGTTTGAGCCCGTCCACCACATTTATGAGCGTAACGAGGCCGGGATCCAGCACGACAACGATATCAGGTTTTACCACACTGGAACGCACGCGGATTGGATGTTCCGCGGATATCCTGTTAAATGCCAGCACGGGCGCGCCGCGCCTTTCCGGACCGAAGCTGGGGAAGGCCTGGGCAAATTTGTTCTCATGTATAGCAGACAGCGCGGTCAATTCCGCAGACGTAACTGCGCCCTGGCCGCCACGGCCGTGCCAGCGGATTTCGATAGTATCTTCCCGTTTCATCTATCTGCTACTTTATACGTAAATTAGGGTTCGGTGCGCCCCTGGAGGGACTTGAACCCTCGCACACGGCTTCGGAGGCCGATGCTCTATCCCCTGAGCTACAGGGGCACATAACTAATACCAAAAATATCCGTTTGTGCAATCGCCCCGAGTTTTAAAGTATATCAATTTTAAAATTTAATAAGCAAATTTAACGCGGCAGCAGCAAACAATTGAACCGGCCGCTACTCGCAAGCCGGGTTCTTGACCAGCAATACCGGGACATTTACAGAGCGCAAGACCTTTTCGGCCACGCTGCCCCAGAAGAGCCTGGTTATACCTGAGCGTCCGTGCGTTGCCATGATCAGCAGGTCTATATTATTGCCATCGATGTAGCCGATCAGGCTTTCAGCCGGTTTCCCTGTCAATATGACGGGATGTACATTTAACCCGGATCGGGTCAGCCTTTCTACCACCTGGTTCAGGTATTTATGCGCTTCATTTTTCTCCTCTAAATCGATCCGCTTTAAATCGTCTTCGCTGAGCGCGATATTTCCCCTGGTAGGTATCTGCGTGGGCTCAACCACGGTTATCAGCTCGATCTCCCGGACTCCCGTTTTAGCGATAGTTTCCAGGTGCGGGATGACGCACTCCGCCTCGGGAGACCCATCCAAAGGGACAAGTATTTTATTATACATTTTCCACCCCCGTGTATTTCCTTGATTATTTTACAGGTGAATTGCGGTAGACCGCCTTGTATATCTCGGCAACTATGATTATCGAAGCAGCGGAGGCGATAGAAAAAAACCAATCCTTCCAATCCAGCGGGAAGGTGTTGAAGGGTCCCTGCAATGCGGGCAGATACACTATTAGACATAGTAACACGACTTGCGAAGCAACGGCCACATGTAACCACCTGTTGGATTTTACACCGAGGTTAAACACTGACCGCTCAAGAGAACGGCAGCAGTAAGCATTAAAAAACTGGATTATAATCAGGGTGACGAAGCATACGCACTGGGCCTCCACTAACGTTTTGCCTGATGTTAGAGCCCAGATGAACATACCCAGCGGGGCTATGCAGGTCCAAATACCGGCAACTATCATGTAATTTATAACCGGTCCTGTGAATATATTTTGACTGCGTGGCCGTGGTTTATCCTTCATGATATCCTGTGAATGCGGATCGACGGCCAGCGCCAGCGCCGGCAGCCCGTCCGTTGCGAGATTGACAAATAGAATTTGTATAGCTATAAGCGGTATAACCCCTGCCGATATGCCTATGAAAGGCCCGAATAAAATAGCCACCGCCATTAAGAGTATCTCACCTATATTGCATGACAGCAGGTAAACCAGGTATTTCTTAATGTTGTTGAATATAGCGCGGCCTTCCTCCACCGCCGCCACTATGGATGCGAAGTTATCGTCGGTAAGAATCATGTCAGCCGATTCCTTGGTAACGTCAGTGCCCTTTATGCCCATGGCCACGCCGATGTCAGCTTTCTTTAAAGCCGGCGCGTCATTTATACCGTCCCCGGTCATAGCTACCACATGCCCTTTCTTAGCCAGCGCTTCCACAACCCGCAGTTTATGTTCGGGTGACACACGGGCGTAGACCTCGATATCCTCAACCCTGGCATCAAACTCGGCCTGCGACATATCATTGAGATCGCTGCCAGTTAGGGCCAGGCCTTCTTTCAGTATACCGAGTTCGCGGGCAATTGCCACCGCGGTTACTTTGTGGTCCCCCGTTATCATGACAGTCTTGATGCCCGCGTCTACGCAGGTTTGAATAGAGTCCTTGACCTCAGGCCGCGGCGGGTCGATCATGCCACCCAGTCCCAGCAGTACCATGTTCGTATTCACGGATTCATCAACAGTAAAATCATCAGGGAGCCTTTTATAGGCTGTGGCCAGCACGCGCAGCGCGTCTCCGGCCATACTGTGAATGGTCCTATGCAGTTGTTCACGTTCATGCTTGTCCAGTTTTACCTCGCGGCCAGACATGTAGATGTACTCGCAGGAGTTCAGAATCACCTCCGCGGCGCCGTTGGAATACGCTATTGTCCCGTCAGGTTCTTTATATACCGCTGTCATCTTTTTGGTTTCGGATGAGAATGGTATCTCCCCTATCCGTGGGAAAAGGCTGCAGACCTGGTCGATATCAATGCCGGCCTTGATAGCAGCTACCACGAAGGCGCCTTCGGTGGGATCTCCCTTGATCTTCCATTGCCCTTCCACGTTTACCAGCCTGGTGTCCGAGCAGAGGTTGGCTGCCTTGATCATTTTCTGCAGATCGGCGTCGTTAACGTGATCCAGCACTTTTTCATCGCGGTAAAAATCGCCCCTCGGTTCGTAGCCCGAACCCGTTATGTCAATCATTTTCCCGCTGACATAGATTTTCTTCAGCGTCATCTGGTCCTGGGTCATGGTGCCCGTTTTGTCCGAGCATATGATGGTGGTGCAACCCAGTGTCTCCACCGCCGGCAGTTTGCGTATCAGCGCATGCCTTTTCACCATGCGGTTCACGCCCAGCGCCAGAGAGATTGTGACTACGGCGGGGAGGGCTTCCGGCACAGCGGCTACCGCCAAGCTCACGCCCCAGATCAACATCTCCAGCGGCGCGTGGCCGCGCAATACGCCTATAGCGGCTAATATGAAGCAAAACGTAAGCGCCGTAATGGCTATCCATTTGCCCATGCGGTCCAGGTTGACCTGCAGGGGGGTCTTTTCCTCTTTGACCTCATTGAGCATTGTGGCGATTTTACCGAACTCCGTGTGCTGGCCGGTGCTCACTACCACAGCTCTACCACGCCCATAAACAGCAGCGGTGCCGGCGAAAAGGATGTTCAGCCTGTCGCCCGCTCCCACGTCACCCTCAACCATCCCGTTGATCTTTTCAGCGGGCATGGATTCTCCGGTCAGCGCAGCCTCGTCAGTCCTCAAATTGAAGCTTTCCACGATCCGTGCATCCGCGGGCACCCGGTCGCCCGTCCTGAGAATGATCACGTCTCCGGGCACTATTTCACGGGAGGGCACTTCTGTTTCAACTTCGTCCCTAAGTACGGAGGCCAGCGGCGCAGCCATCCTTTTGAGCGCCTGGATGGCACGTTCCGCCCGGTATTCCTGGATGAAGCCGAGTCCTGCCGCGAACAGTATTATGATAAAAATGACAATTGCGTCAGTTAGTTCTCCCAGGAAAGCCGAAAGAACTACAGCAATGAGCAGGATAATAATGAGGATGTTCTTAAACTGCTCAAGCAGCAGCAGCCAGGGGGATATCCTGTCCTCGTCTCCCAGCTCGTTAAAGCCGTATTCCTCAAGGCGGTGCTGTGCCTCGCCCGAGGTCAGGCCGTCGCTGCTCGAGGCAAGGTAACCGAAGGTTTCCCGAATTGTCAGGTTATGCCAGGGTTTTGCAATTTGGCCTTTCATGCTGCGCGTTTACCCATCTTTGCCATGTATTTTGGCCGCTTCGAAGTGATATTATATCATTATCTTTACGCTATGCCCGAAGGAAATAAAAGGAGATGCAGCATGAAAATCAGCGCCCGCAATATCCTCGCCGGCAAGATCAAATCAATCAAGCCGGGAGCCGTTAACGACGAGATCGTCGTAAAGCTGACCGGAGGCGATGAGGTAGTCGCCATCATCACC
>JAPLHJ010000006.1 GCA_026389675.1 Chloroflexota bacterium
GGGGATAAGTTTTGATCTCACTGATCATCTTTGTAGCTTCACTGTAGCTGAGAGGAAAAGAGCGGAAAGAGATATCCTTCATCACTTCCACATAAATACCGCCCAAACCGAACATCACAATCGGGCCGAAGGAAAGGTCACGTCGTGCCCCGACTATCGTTTCCACGCCGGGGCTGACCTGCTGCGATACTTCAATCCCCTCGATTTGCGCGTCCGCATTGAAGCGCCGGCAATTTTGCATGATGGCCTCATAGGCATCGGCGACCTCTTCCTTGTTATCGATATCCAGCGCGACCCCGCCGGCATCGCTTTTATGAACAATATCCCTGGATACAACTTTCATGACCACCGGGTAGCCGATATCCCCGGCAAAATTAATGGCCTCCTCCAAAGAACGGGCGATCTTGCTCTCAGGGCCGGCTATCCCAACAGCCCCCATTATCCGCTGGGCTTCAAATGAATACAGCAGGCGCCTGCCCTCCTTTTTGACCATTTCCAGCACCCCGGTAATCACCTGCTCATCAATCTTTAACTGTTCGGGCACAGCAATCGCGGCTACCTTCTGCCGGTAATTATCATAAATGGCAGCGAGACAGGATGTAGCCTGCAGCACATCGTTAAATACAGGCATGCCTTTAAACTTCAGCCTCTGAATGGCATCCTCCACCACGGAACCTCCAACAAAAGAAAAAACAACGGGCTTCTGCAGCTTTCCGGCGTTTACCAAATCCTCCGCGCTGACCGTGAATTTATCAGGTTCGAAACTGCCTGCTTCACATCCCAGGCAAATGACAGAATTTATATTGTCATTCTGAAGCGCCGCATCGATGGCAGTAATGTAGTTATCTGCTGTAGCCTGTCCTGTCATATCCACCGGGTTCTTGGTAGAGCCGAACTCCGGTACCACAGAGGCAAATGTCTTCTTTAAATCAGGCAGGTTGTCATAGAGATTGATGCCGTATTTCTCGCAGGCATCGGCTGTCAGCACCCCGATACCGCCTCCATTGGTAATTATCACAGTATTTTCACCCCCGGGTTGAGGGACAGTAGCCAGGAACTTGCACCATTCCATCGCCTCCTGCAAACCTTCAGCACGTATCACGCCGCATTGCCGTGCGATATCATCAAATACCCTGTCTTCACCAGCCAGCGAACCGGTGTGAGAGGCAGCGGCCATCGCGCCGCGTTTCGATCTTCCCGATTTAACCACCACTACCGGTTTTATCCTGGTAACAGCACGCAATATCTCCACTAATTTTTCCCCGTGCGTAATCCCTTCGATATACATCATTACAACCCTGGTATCGGCATCCGCTGCCAGGTAATTGAGTATCTCCACTTCATCCAGGTCTGCTTTGTTGCCGATTGAAACGATAGCTGATAGCCCGATATTTTCCACTTTCGCCTTGCCGATCATACCTACACCCAGAGCGCCACTCTGGGTAACGATGGCCACATTACCGGCCGGGATATCGCCCGGACCAAAGGTGGCATTCATTAAAACAGATGATGAATAAATGCCGATGATATTGGGTCCGAGGATGCGCATATCATGAGCGTTGGCATAGCTGACCATAGTCCTCTCCACTTCCGAATTGCCTATCTCGGAAAAGCCCGAGGTTATGATTGCAGCGAATTTAGTCCGCCTGTCAGCGCAACTTCTCACAACTTCCAAAACGGCGCCAGCGGGAATAATGATAACCACCAGGTCGATACCAGCAGGGATAGCATTAACGTCTTTAAAAACCGGCAGTCCCAGTATCTCTCCGCCGGCCGGGTTAACGGGAAAGACCTTGCCTTTATATCCACCGGAGATCAGGTTGCTAATCACTGTGTGTCCCAGCTTCCCTTTGTTAGAGGAAGCGCCGACGATTGCTATAGATTCCGGTTGGAAAAGAAACTTTATATCCGGCATAAACCCCGTACCCGCCTGGAGCTTTTAACCCACCTTAAAAACGTACAGGTCCTTCTATCAATTCTATCCCGACGCGATAGTGCTAATCAGGAGTCCGCCATCTATGACTATCTCCGTACCGGTGGTGTAGTTTGAAGCGGCGGAGGCTAAGTATATCGCCGCGCCGGCAATTTCGTCGGGATCGCCAATGCGCCCTATGGGAAGCATCTTCTCTACCATCGCCTTTTGTTTTTTTTGTTCCTCAGGCGGCAGGTGGAACCAATGAGAGTTCATCATCTTAGTATCGATCGGTCCCGGGGCAATGGTATTGACCTGGATATTGAAAGGGATCAATTCAGCAGCGAAGGACTTGGTAATCATGCGCACACCCGCTTTGGATATCGAATAGATACTCACCCCCAATTCCGGTTTGAACCCGTCTATCGAAGCGACATTGATTATCTTCCCGCCACCCTGCTTTTTCATGATATTGGCTACCGCCTGGCTGGTAAAATAAAGCCCCTTCATATTAAGGTTAATGATGGTATCCCATAGCCTTTCATCGGAATCCAGTACACTGGCCATGTTGGGACTGGCGCCGGCATTATTGACCAGGATATCTATCCTGCCGCCAAGTTTCTCCATGGCGGTGGCAACCATTTTTTGTATCTCATCCATTTTGCCCAGGTGTGCCTGTATGGGAAACGCCTCACCGCCGAACGATTTTATCTCGGCTGCCGTTGATTCCAGGTCCGCTATCTTACGGCTGGTGACGGCAACCTTCGCGCCCGCCATGGCAAAGCCGATAGCGCAGGCTCTGCCTATTCCCCTGCCCCCTCCGGTAACCACAGCGGTCTTGCCTTTCAATGAAAACTTATCCAGATCAAACATGGTTAAAACCTCCTGATCGTAATGAGATAATTCCGGGGCGACATGTGTGAAAAGGTATGACGCCGAAGTCAATAATATGTTAATTCAGCACGATTTTCAAGGCCGTTAATTTATGAAACGGGACTACACAGGGGAGCGGGGGGCGCTCAGAAAATAATCTTTTTCTCCACGGTCCTGGCGTAGCCTTCAATGTCCCCGCTTTTATACTGCTTCAGCCATATCCACACGACCACGTTGGCCTTCCTGAATACCAGCAGCCTATCAATCGGCACAGAATCGTTCAGGAAGCACTCATCGCCAATAGCAGGGTTTGACAGCGAACCGCCGGACGGCTTCGCGCCTTCATAGGCGCTGATGGCCGCCTCGATGCCGCGGTAGACAATTACGGTATTTTGCACCGTGGGCGCAAAGGAGCCACCCTGGGAATAAGACACGTGGCTGGAGGACAGGCCGTTGGTGTTGGCCGGGGGCGATACATTTCCCTGCACCCAACCCGCCCCCATATCTTGCTTGGTCACGACCATTTGATACGCCTGCCTGGCTACAAGTCCCTCCGTGTTCCTCGCAATGGCCGGTGGAAGGCCGGCAGTCGGCTCAACCGGTGTCTGCTGCGATGGCGTTGTAGCTGTTTGGGACGATGGTCCGGGTGCTACGGGTGGCGGCGTGGAAGCAGTTATCTTTTGCTCCACCTTCCGCGCATAGCCCTCTATATTGCCATCCTTGTACTGCTTCACCCAGAGCCATACCACGACATTGTTCTTGCGGAAGACCAGCAGCTTGTTGATAGGCACCGACTCGTTCAGCAGGCATTCATCACCGATATTGGGATTTGAGGTAGACAGGTTGGCCTCTTTCTCTTTGGCATAGGCCCGATTTGCCATGTCGATGCTGCGGTAAACCGCCACGGTATTTTGCACGCCGGGAGCGTAGGATGAACCCTGGCTATAGTATACGTGACTGGAGGATGTTACCTGTTGTAAGGCTGGCGCGATCGCATTTCCCTGTGCCCAGCCTGCCCCCATATCGTCAAGGGTCAGCGTCATCTGGGAAGCCGGCCTGGTTATCAATGCTGTCGCATCGAGCGTAGCAGCGGCCGGGGGATTGGAATCCTGTGGTGGAGATACCGCCTGGTCCGACTGGCCGGTAGTCTGCGGAACGGCAGGCGGGGGCGACGGCGCAACGGGAGGCGCGGGAGATACGGGCGGTGTCACGACCGGAGGAGAAACAGTTGCCCCCGGTGTTCCGCCTGTATTTCCCTGCGGCTGGTTAGTTCCACCATTCGCACAGGCCGCGCCCACGGACAAGCCCAAGACGATGCAGACGGTTAGCAACAGGATTAACGGCCGTCCCGCGCTGTTCAGCCCCTTGCGGAAGCGCTGCCAGGCTGTTTCAAATACTCTACGCTTGCGCCAGATATATGCATTCAAGATAGCTTGATAATATGGCAATCTCATGATTAATGCAACCCCCACA
>JAPLHJ010000132.1 GCA_026389675.1 Chloroflexota bacterium
AAAGGAAAAAAGAGGCAAGAGTAGACGGGCAGCAGGTAAAGCTTTCACGAAAGGAATACGACCTCTTGTTATACCTTCACAGCAACGCCGGCCAGGTGTGTTCCCGTGACGAGATAATCAGGGCGGTCTGGCCGGAGAGCGTGGACCTCGCAGGTATCTCCGATGCTACCATCGATCAACTCATTCACCGCCTGCGGGAGAAAGTGGAGCCGGAACCGTCGCAGCCGGCGAGGATAATAAGCAAGAAGGCCTTCGGATACATGCTGGTATAGCGGACTAAAGTCCGCTCTCGATACAATATTCACGCAACGTGTTGAGCGAGGCGAAAAATTCCTTCATCATGGTGCCTACCGGGTACATGCCAGTCCTTGTTACCGAGATGAGGCCCTCATTCTCTTTGACGACGCCTGCGGTTTTGAAGAAGAGCAGTTCAGCCCACAGCTTTAAATGTATATCAGCTCCGAAGCGCTGCTTGAACTGCATGGTATTTAAGCCCATGCCGAAGAACCTGGTCAGCATATAGTAGCGGTAGTGTTCGGTATCCGAAAGGCGGCGCATGCGCACGACGGGCAGCTTACCTTCGGTGATCAGGTGGTGATAGCCGTCCAGGGAGAAGGAGTTGACCAGGAAATCGCCGCCCAGGAAGCTGACCGAACCTGCCCCTACGCCGATATAGTCGTCGTAATCGATGATATACTCATCTATCATGAGGTCTCCGCGTGAAAAGCACCAGGCAGTGGAGGCTTTGTAGCCGGTATCGAGCAACTCATGCAGGATGATACCGTAGAATTGCTTCTCCCGGGAGGTATCCACGCGGCGGAACTTCCTGGTAAGGGCGTCTAACTTATGTGGTGACGGCATGAGCGGGTAGAAGGTGGCCTGGTCGCTGCCAAGGTCCTTGAATATGCTGAGGTCAGATTTGAATTGATCCAGCGTCTGGGTGGGAAAGTTGAACATAAGGTCAACATTGATGGTGTCGAATTTGCCCTGCGCCAACCTGAGCTTTTCGATGGAGTCCTCGCCCTTGAACAGTGTCCTGCCCATGGCCTTGAGCAGGGTGTTGTCGAAGCTCTGCACGCCGACCGATAGCCGGTTGACGCCTGATTCCTGAAGTTGAGCGATGGTCTCCGGCGTCAGTTCCCGCGGGGTGGTCTCGAGAGAGATACGCTTTACCTCGAATTTAGATCCAAGATAAGCAATAAAGCTGGAGAGTTCGTCCATCAGCACCGTAGGCGTGCCGCCGCCGAAATAGAAATCGTTGAATTTGAAGCAGGTCTGCCAAGTAGCTGCGGGCCAGGTCTTCCCTGAAAAGATAGCGGTTGAAGCAGCAGAAGGGGCAGAGCGTGCGGCAGAAGGGGATATGTATGTACAGGGAAACTCGGTTGCCGCGCGTTATCCCTTCAGCGGCTATGCGTGATAGGTCAACATCACCTGTGAAACCAAGGAATTTCTTGCCTTCGTAGCGGACGACGGAGCCGACGAACCAGGGGATCATTACAAGGAATTATACATCAGGGAACGCAGATTGCCACAGCCGTGCACGGCTTCGCAATGACCTCTTTAAATAAAGGCCCCTCTCCCTGCCGGGGAGAGGGGTTTATGCTGCTGGCTATAAGATATTATTAACCCAAGACAAGCGCCCCATATCAGGTGAAGCATAAAACACAGTTCATAAATAGTCACCATTGAAGATTGAGGGATCTTCATTATTACGGACATCAGGTAAAATAACGCGTTTCCTTCAACTTCAGCGATGATGACGCTTAACAATATGCCTTTCCGATATGAACTGAATTCCAGTTTATGGAATCTCTGCGTTAGAAGACCAATTACCAGACCGGTTAGAATAGCGATCGAATAGTGCAACATTACTCCTTGCCAGACCGGATCAGATGCATCTGCCCCGATAAGGGTCAAGAGACACTGGCCAATCAAAGCAAAGAAAGACGCTAAGGATACCCCCATAACTGCAAGTATAATCAGAGCCACGATATCGATGACAATCGTACTTATTGTTCCGGCGACTATTCCATATACACTGCCTCTGACTACATGCTCTTCATTCATTTCTTATCCCCTCCTTTGAACCTTAATCGCAGGGGAGCTGCTGCTCCCCTGCCTTGCTTATCCTTACGTTTCTCTTTCTACGGCGTATTCTGAGTGGACTTCATCAAGGGGCAGCCCGGAAACTTAAAGCCCCCGCCACCCTGACTGCCGGCATGCTTCTTCATACGCCAGACAAACAGGCCGATTACCACTGAAGCCAGGAGGACAACAGCCACTGCGAACAATGCCATTGCAACCATGACTGAACCTACAATTCCCCAATCCATTTTCTTACTCCTTTATTTCATTACTGCGAACTGATCCGTGTTTACGCTTTAGCCCCCAGCAAAGGCGCATGCCCTGGCCTGATGGGCCTTCCAGCCCGGCTACCACGTCTTGTGCCAGATGTGGAGCCTGGCAAATATCGACTTCGGATGTTTGATCGCCAATTGCCGGATAGGGCAATCTGCGCATCGGTGCACTTTCTCGATAAAGAATGCGCCCTTTGGGACTGTTACAAGATTGGGATTGAACTGTTGCGTGTTTTCCATTTTTCAAATCTCCTTTTATATTACTGATGTTTGCCATATACCGAATTAAGGTTGTAATAAAATGATGTAGACGTATTTATTTTTCTAATGAGAATAAGTCTGGCGCCCGGCGCCCCAAAATGCCTTTACCAGTATGCCGATCCCGATGACGATCAATACCAGCGGCCACCAGTTGCCGAAACCATAAAGAAAGGCAATCCCTATCAATACCAGGGCTAACCCGGCGATCAGTCCTCCGACACCGCTCCAGCGGTTTGTCAGGATCCCAAAATAGCGGACAAAAAATCCGAGGATCAGGATTGCGCCCAGGCCGATGATGAAATATGACCATCCGCTGCCTTGATTCAGCCACCCCTGGTTGCCTGCCAGGAATAGTCCACCAACGAGTGTAAGAAACAATCCCCACCCTATAGCTGACCATGTCTGTTCGAGTTTCCGGTTACTGTCCATCATTGTTTTAATCCCTCCTTCTTTTTCCTTTTCTGATTCTGCTGATGACATGACATGCCTCCTTGCTTATTTTGATTTTCCTTTTCAAAAGTTCTATGGATTTCAGGCTCGGGCACCTGCCCCGGCGGCAAAGGCGCACGCCCTGGCCTGATGGGCCTTCCAGCCCGGCCACCACGTTTTGTGCCAGATGTGGAGGCTGGCAAATATCGACTTCGGATGCTTGATCGCCAATTGCCGGATAGGGCAATCTGCGCATCGGTGCACTTTCTCAATAAAGAATGCACTCTTTGGGATTGTTACAAGATTGGTATTGAATCGTTGCGTGTTTTCCATTTTAAAATCTCCTTTTTTATTGTATTTTGACCTTATTTCGTTTGATTGACTTCTCTCACTGATAGTAAAATCAGGTTCAGTCCGTACAATTTGTTGAGGATGCCCATCAGTGCAGCCTGGTCTCCTATGTGTCCGGAAAGCGTCATTTCTCCGTTATCCAGTAGCTTTACATCCAAACCTTGCAACCAATCCGACCAGCTTGCATCGAGATGACCCTTGACGTAGATCTCGAAGAAGCCTGGTTGAGTTCTGGTAGAAAGGACGCCCTTCTTCTCATTGTCGTTTTCATTATTCATGTTCTTCATGGTTCAAATTTAGCAAGTTCTTGGTAATGGTTCATCGTCAAAAGGTTGTATCCGGGGTTGTACTTTTAAGGATGCGGGAAAAGTGGTTGATAAACAGAAAGCCGGCAGTAGATTATCTGCTGCCGGCTAATTAAGATGCCTGCCGATGCAGTTCATTCGAAGAGCTTTAACTCTTTTCCGATGGCGATTGCCTGTGTCCTGCTTTTTGCATCCAGCTTGGTATAGATATTGCTGATATGGCGTTTCACAGTGGTAAAGGATATGACCAGTTTCTCAGCGATTTCCTGATTGGAGCAACCGGCTTCAATGAGTTTCAATACTTCCATCTCGCGCGTCGTCAGTGGTTCATTCAGAAGTTTAGGTGGGGGTTGAGCAATGCCGGCAGTTTTTTCAACCGCAGATAGCAGGTCAGTGGTATATTCTGTCTCAATATGTCGTGATCTAGCCAGGTGTAGCAATCTGGTCATCGGCTCACCTTCATCCACAAATGTACGGATGTACCGTTCCGGCTTGGCAAGCGAGAGAGCCCTTTTCAGTACCGCCAGAGCCCGGTCTAGCTCTTTTCTGCCCTGAAAGATGAGTGCTTGAAGAACCAGGATCTCGATAACCCGCCCCATTCGCTTGCCAGTCTCGGCTTTCTTAAGCAATCGCTTGCTTAAGGAAAGGGAAGTATCATAATCTCCCTGAGCCAGAAGCAAACGCAGCCGGACCACAAATTCGGGTTCGCGCAGGAAAAGAATCTCATCATCGATTGTTATTCCGCTCGCTTGAACTATCCGGGCTGCCTTCTCGAAATTCCCGTGGGCAATCCACAGGCGCGCGAGGGCGTAATTGACCCATATTAAACACTTGGGCAAAAGCAGATGCTCGCTCATTATCCTCTCTGCGCTGTACATAGCTTCCAGCGCCGCTGGCTGGTTACCCTTGACCTGCTCCGCCCGCGCCAGCGCTAATAAGCCGAACGCTTGATACTCCGGAGCGCCCCACTGATTACAGAGTGCTACGCCCTGGCGGGCTTGCTCAGTTGCAGTTTCCAGGTTATTCCATTCGTAGGATACCTGGCTCAATTCCCCATAGACTCGCCCGGCTATCACCAGCTTTTTACCATCCGGGCGCGTCGCCATCTCCAGGGTTTCGGAAAAGATTGCCGCGGCTTCATGCAGCCGACCTTGTTCTACCAGTAGGTTCCCCAGGTTGCAATTGATAGTAATAACCAGGTGAATGTCGCCGGTAGCCTGGCCGATCTGCTTTGCTCTTAAGTAGGCCTGCCGGGCCTCCTCAAGTTCGCCGTTCATTGCGTTGGCATCTCCCAGGAGAGCTGTAGCCATTGTACGTAAGATCCCGGAGGTCAGGTCAGTATCTGTTAAATACTCCAGTGCCAGCCGGGCAAAACTTGCAGCCTGTGCTGGCTCCCCTACTTGATACGTCGAATAAGCTCGCGCGGTCGCGATCGCGCCTTGCATGACATTGAATTCTGTCCGGGATTCCTGCGACGCAATCATTCTCTCTGCAGTCTGCAGTATTTCTTCTACTCGCTCGGGGCATCCTGTTATGGCGGATATCCAGCCATTGAGAATGTGTATCCAGGGACGCGTCTGGGCCTGCGATTCGACCGCTTTGATCCAGTTGGCGAGAGTGTTCACTTCACCGCTGATCAGCAGGAGACCACCATTTTGCTCAATGAGTTGAATCGTCCTGTCATGGTCACCGGCGGCAAGGGCCTGGCAAATGGCTTCAGGAATTAACCCGATTTGCTCGAACCACAGGGATGCACGCTGATGCAGCTTGGAAAGTGAATCCGGATAATGCTGTTCCAGTCGCTTCTTTAACACATCCGCGAAGAGATGGTGATAGCGATACCAACGCCGTTCATCGTCAAGTGGGATGACAAAGAGATTCATCCTCTCCAGTGATTCCAGCATTGCTTGCCCGTCCACAGGCCCTTCCGGATCCACGTCGATGACAGACTCGCATAGCGGTCCGCATATGTGGTCCAGGATCGAGGTCTGCATAAGGAAGTCGCCTACCATCTTAGGCTGAAGCCTGAGTACTTCTTCGACCAGATAGTCCATGACGTAATGATGACTGCCGGTGAATGCTGAAACAAAACCGTGAATGTCTTTACTGCTCTGCATTGAAAGGGCAGCCAGTTGCAAACCGGCTATCCATCCTTCTGTCCGTGCCTCTATAGCAGAAAGATCATCGGCGGATAGTTTCAACCCCATAATATCATTTAAAAAGGCGGCAATCTCATCATGCGTGAAACGTAACTGGTCGGCGCGGATATCCATGAGCTGGTTGCGGACACGTAGACGTGAGAGCGGTAAAGGCGGATCAATTCGTGTAACAAGAATCAGATGTATCTGATATGGTAGATGCTCCATGAGGTAAGAAACTATCTTTGATATGACTTCAGTGTTAATAACGTGGAAATCATCCAGCACAATAACGAACGGTTCTGGAATTGAAGCAAGCTGATTGGCCAGGAGGTTAATTATGTTTTCATATTGAGCTGGCTGTAATATGTCTGGTATATTGTCTTCAATTCCTGGAGCAACAGGTTGAAATGCTGTAAGCAAGTATTGTAGAAAACGGGTGGGATCATTATCACCAACATCTAGAGAGAGCCATGCTGAAGGGATACCTTTTTCTTTTATCCACGTGCTGACCAGTGTGCTTTTACCGTAACCAGCAGGGGCAGAAACTAAAATATGTTTTCTATCTATCCCCTCATTTAACAGATCGATAAGACGAGGCCGGGCTATCTGATTAGAGCGAATAGGAGGGATGTAAAACTTCGTCCGAAGCAGATGCCTACTCTGCTCAAGAGACATTTTAAAATTTTCCTTTTTCCCCGACGTTCCGCCGGGACTGGTAGCTCAAGAATAATGTCAGGAACTGTTCAGCAATTATGTCAGTATAGCACCACCGAAAACATTTTTACATTGTTGATGCAAACGATTACAGCCGGTGGTAGGCCATGAACCTCCAAAAGATGTGCGGGTAAATTAATCAAGCACTGCATGGCAGAACGACTTAGGATTCGGATTGGCATAGGCAGTTAGCACTGTCACTTTTCTCCTCTTTTGGCCCGGTTGATATCAGGCCTTCAACTATCTTTGCAGCATCCTGGACGAGTCTGGGGCAGACCTTCTGGGGAATACCCTTCTTCTGGGCCTCACGGAATGCCTCGCGGTCGCCGATGTCAAAGCCGAGTATTTCACGGCAAACGATTGATCCGTGCAGTTCTTTGAATATTTTTGAGAATTCCCTGGCGTTACGGAACGCATCCCGATGAGATTGCGATCCGTCGGCCACCGTCATGCCGTATTTCAGGCCGATCACCATGAAGGCCCCCGTAACGGCACCACAGGTATCACCCATATGTCCCATACCGCCCCCGAAAGCCGCGGCGACCCTGTAGGCCATTACCGGGTCAAGGCCGAATTCCGGAGAGAAGGCCGAAAGAACGGCCTGTGCGCAATTGAATCCCTGGCCGAACGCAGTCTTTGCTTGCTCGATTTTGCTCATCTCGAATCACCCCGACTTATTTCTGTGACTGCAGTGATGACTTCATCTGCGCGCAGCAAGGAAATTCGAAGCCCTTGTTGCCGCCGGCGCGTACCCGGCTCTTGATGCGCCATACTATCAGGCCGATAATCATGCCTGCCAGCAGAATGGCCGCTGCGAAGAATAGGGCCAGCGCTACCAGTACCGAAATTACAATTCCCCAATCCATTTTTTTCTCCTTCCTATTATTTTTTATTAGTATTTGTGATCTTAGGTGGTTGCTGCAACAAGCTCTTTGGCATGCACGCTCTCTGCAATGCCGCGTGCGAAACTCTTCGCTTGTTCCAGTTCATCGGGAATCGGGTGTCCCCTTTTCAAGGCCGCAAACCGGCCGAAGCAGTTGAATCTACCAACGACTTGCACCAAACACTTATCATTCCTCCTAACTAATTTATTTTGTTTTACGCTTTTACTTGTTTATATTACAGTAACGGTCTGTTTCACTGAAAAGTGTAGTGATCTCCTTTTGCATAGAAGCCTACTGCAATTGCAATGCCCACAACGATTAGGGTAAGGGGCAGCCATTGAACAAAACCAATAACAAATGAGACTCCTATAAAAATGAGAATCACGCCGGTGATTAAACGTGCGAAGCTGAAAGAGGGATTTGATGGATGAAGATAGCGGATCAGTACCTCTGCCACGCATATGGCTCCAAGACTAATCAGAAAATATGGAAACCATTTATCATCCGTTAACCATCCTTGCCAGTGCGCAAACAAAAGAGAACCAAGGGCTATGAAGGCCAAACCCCACAAGAGGCTCCGCAAAGGGTCTCCTTTGGGCCTCTCTTCACGTACACCGATACGTTCGCCGGATTTTGATTTGATGACATCATCTGACATGTTACAACTCCTTATTATTTTTTTTGAATATTGTGAAATTTAACCTCTGGTCATTCTTTCCGGATCAGTCACTCATTTGCAGCAGTCTTTCATCATGTTGGCCATGTCCTTCATTTTGGACGGGTCGCCGCAACAGTTCTTCATCATCTTGGTCATGTCCTCCATTTTAGATGGGTCGCCGCAGCAGCTCATGCACCTCTCCATGAAGGAACCCTCCTTCTTGCCGGTTTTGGCCTCACCCTGAGCGCCGGTTGTTTTTGTTGGCTCTGTTTCCATGTGAGTCCTCCTTAATTTATTATTACTATAATTCGAAATAAATCGAATTGCAGTCGCACAAAAATTAGCTTTCAGTGGACGGGTTAAAGAAACCGGATAAAGTGCCCAATATCTTCGGATCAACCCAGCACTCGATGTGTTGTCCCTGCCGTCTCGTCTTAATAAGGCCGGCGCGGTAAAGCTCCTTGAGGTGATGAGATACTGTAGAGGGCGCTATCCCCAGGTTGTTGCCAAGGTCACCCACGCACTCAAAGGCCTTGTCCGCGGTGCAGCAGGCTAAACCCCCGGATCCGCAGGAGGTCAAACGCATAAAAATCTTTAACCGGTGCTGGTTAGATAATGCCTTGAACATCTCCGCGTATCGCTCGGTCGTTATAGTATTAAGTTTCGACATAGTTGGAATTATAAAACTATTTCGAAAGATTTGTCAAGTCCCAATTTACCATAGGATTGAAAACATACTATTGGACAGCACCGGCCCAATGCCCGTTTTGCAGATGCGTAATAATTAAAGTTGATCTGCGAATAGCTCAAAATAGAAAACTTTGATTACCGACTTCACATATAATTTGACAACCTATTCAGCAGCGGTATACAATTCAGTTAATTCTGATTTTTCTGATTTATTCAAGGGAGAAAGACATTATGGCGACTAAGAAGACAGATAACAGCTGTTGTGCACCAGGTGGACCTGCCGTCGAGAGACTGGATTGTTGCAGGGTCGAGGCGGTCATTGCGGTGGATGAGCGCGGGCAGATGGTGTTGCCCAAGGACATCCGGGAAAAAGCAGGCATACGTGCCGGTGACAAGCTGGCGCTGGTGAGCTGGGAAAAGGAGGGCAAAATATGTTGCATCTCCCTGCTGAAAGTTGAAGATATGACCGGTTTGGTTAAGAACATACTGGGCCCGCTCATGGGTGAAATATTGAAATAAATAATATCGAAGGAGAAAATATAATGGACAATATTGAAGTCAAACGCATCGTAAGGGAACGCTACGCAGGAGCCGCCAAAAGCTGCTGCGGCGACACTGCTCCGGCTGCTGAACAGAGCTGCTGTGGCAGTGCTGCTCCGGCTGTCGAAAAGAGTTGCTGCGGCAGTGGCGCAGGCGCCACTTTTGCCACCACGCAGCAGGCTAATGAGTTCTACAAAAAAATCGGCTACTCTGATGAGGATTTGAAGTCTGCGCCCGAGGGGGCCAACCTCGGCCTGGGCTGCGGCAATCCTGTGGCGCTCGCCACTTTGAAAGAGGGTGAGACCGTGCTGGACCTCGGTTCCGGCGGTGGGTTCGACTGCTTCCTGGCCGCCAACAAAGTCGGCAAAAAAGGCAAGGTAATAGGTGTGGATATGACACCCGAGATGCTGGAAAGGGCGAGGATGAACGCCCGCAACGGAGACTACAGTAACGTCGAATTCCGGCTTGGCGAAATCGAGAATTTGCCCGTCGCCGATAAGACCGTCGATGCCATAATCTCCAATTGCGTGATAAATCTTTCGCCGGAAAAAGATAAGGTGTTCAGTGAAGCCTTCCGTGTGCTAAAGCCCGGCGGACGCCTGATGGTTTCCGATATGGTTCTGCTCTCTGAACTGTCGGAAAGAGTAAAGGGATCCGTGGCTGCCTACAGCCACTGCATAGCTGGCGCGGCCCTGAAATCCGACTATTTGGGGATGATGGAAAAAGCCGGCTTCAAGGATGTTAAGGTTGTCGGTGAAATAACCATCCCCGAGGATTTTGGGCTTGACGACCCGACTGTTCAGGCTTTGATAAACGATCCTGCATATAAGGGCGAATGGGAGAATTTGCGGCGCATAATAGTCAGCGTGAAAGTTCATGCCGCAAAGCCATAGGACCTTAAATTTAATATTGGGAGAAAGTCGTCAGGTATTACATTGTCATCGTGGCGTCTATTAAAAGGAGATAAGTATGAAACTTTTCCTTCCAGCACAAACGATATTGCTCCCCTCTCCAGTGCTCATTATTGGAACATATGGCTCCGATGGCAGGCCTAATATCATGAATGCCTCCTGGGGAGGTATCGCATCAAGCAAACCGCCATGTATCAGTGTGTCTCTCAGGGAGGCGACGCTTACCTATCACAACATCAAGCAGGCCGGGGCATTCACAGTGAATATTCCGTCTGAAAAGTATTTCAAGGAGGCCGACTTTGTCGGCATGGTGTCGGGAAGAGATTGCGACAAATTCAAGCAGACCGGCCTCACTCCGGAAAAGAGCAAACTGGTAAATGCCCCGATTGTAAAGGAATTCCCCTATTCCCTTGAATGCAATCTGGTCAGGCAGATTGATCTTGGTCCCTTGAATGCAATCTGGTCAGGCAGATTGATCTTGGCATGCATACAATGTTCATTGGAGAAATTGTCGGAATGGTCGCTGATAGCGAGGTTCTAAATCCAAATCAAATTCCAGATATCGAGAAGGTGCGGCCGATGCTGTGGGGTTCTTTCGGCAGCATGGCATATTATGGTATCGGCGATAAACTTGGAAATGCGTTCTCCGTCGGAAACGAATTAAAACGGAGCTAACTAATATAATACATCATAAAGCTCAATGGTTGCCCCACAGGCAAGTAATCAAATTGGATACTGCAACTGGACTTGATGTTGACGTCATACTGGTTAGTTTCATGTTTTAAAACTGACGTATCAAGCAATACAGCCAGTATGGCTTCAGCACCGACAAGGTGCCCTTTACTGATACCTATTTAACATCTGATCCTCTGAAGACCCTAAATCATACAAGGGATTAATTTACGGGGAGAGATCAATAATTGCTTAATAATCCCTTGCTATATTTATTGACAGAAGGGAGTCATGCCACCTCCTTTTTAGAAAGGTGCTTCTCTAGGAGGGGAAGCACCTTTCCTATTCAACAGTCGAGGGTGGATCCATAAAGGAAAAACTCTGGTCAAGAATAAAGCATTGCCTTGCGTGCGCTTCTATTACTGGCAGCCAATCTTACCATATGCCGAGATGGATTATAACAATATTTGGGGACAAGTAGATTTAGGAACACGAGTATTGCAGGGTTCGTTGCAACAATCATTACTTTGCTCTCTGTCTGCTTGCAGATTTGTTCCCATATTTGTAATCGCCGTCGCCTTACCGATGAACCATCTTCTCAGGCTGGAGCAATCCTCGTCACCATTATTATTTAAAGTGATCAGAATATAGTAAAATAGCTTGTGGCGTCATGAACAATGAACTGCGCAAAATTCCCAGCACACAAAGGCTTATCTCTGAAAAGAGGATCGAGCAACTGACCAGAGTTTATCCACGCAGCCTCATATTAGAATTGATTCACCGGCGCCTTGACAGCGTCCGTTTGTCTATCACCGGCGGCAAACAGTGTCCTTCATTGGACGAGATTACAGAATCCGTCTGCTCTGATGTACATCTGTTACTTCAGTCGAGCTTACGCCCCGTCATTAATGCCACAGGGGTGATACTTCAAACGAATTTAGGCCGTGCACCACTGAGCCAGGACGCAATTGCTGCTATGGGTAATATTTCGCAAGGCTATAGTAATTTGGAATATGAACTCGGTACAGCAATAAGGGGATCTCGACATTCTCATGTAGAGCAACTCCTACAATTGCTTACTGGGGCAGAAGCTGCATTGGTTGTGAATAACAACGCTTCTGCTATATTGTTGGTTCTCACAGCACTAGCAAAGAAAAAGGAGACTATCATCTCTCGAAGCCAATCTGTAGAGATAGGTGACGGTTTCCGCATTCCAGATATTATGAGACAAAGTGGTACCAAGTTGGTAGAGGTCGGAACAACCAACTGCACTTATCTTGCCGACTACGAAAATGCGGTAACAACCAGGACAGCAGCATTGATGCGCGTTCACCCCAGTAATTTCAAGATAACCGGGTTTACGAGTTCCGTCGAGCTGGTAGATATGGTAAATCTGGCTAGAAAACACGACTTACCGGTATTCGATGATATGGGCAGCGGTTGTTTCTTAGATACCGCACAATTCGGCCTTGAACCTGAAGAAACGGTGGCACAAAGTGTAACGGCAGGAGCGGCTGTAACCCTTTTTTCCGGCGATAAACTGCTCGGCGGGCCTCAAGCAGGAATAATTGTAGGTCAAAAGAAATATATTGATAAATTGAAAAAACATCCATTAACTAGGGCCACCAGGATCGATAAAATCAGACTTGCTGGCTTGATAGCCACTTTAATTCACTATTTAAAGGGCGAAGCGGTACATAAAATACCAATTTGGCGAATGATTGCTACTCCCTTAGAAGAAATTGAAAAGCGGGCAATAACATGGTCAGTCCCATTTGAAGGGGTTGCCCAAATAGTGGATGGTGAAACTATGATTGGCGGAGGCAGCTTACCAGGGATAAAGCTGCCTACAAAACTTCTTGCGATTGGCAAAGTCCGAAGAAATGAAAATCCCCATATCGCGCGCGATCTCAGCATAAAATTACGCTGCAGCGATATACCTATTCTCGGGCGCATTGCGGATGACATATTGCTGCTCGATCCCCGCACTGTGCTCCCCGAGGAAGACAAACTTGTAATCGAAGCACTAAAAAGCACAAACGGGTCAGCCCGATCAGAGGAATCCCCTGACAGCAAATAGTTCAACTTTTGTACTGGCAACAGCCGGGCATGTGGACCACGGTAAGTCCATGTTGGTGCACAGACTGACCGGCATAGACCCCGACCGCCTGCAGGAAGAGAAGGAACGGGGCATGACCATTGACCTCGGGTTCGCCTGGCTGAAGCTGCCGGGCGAGAAAGATGTAGGGATAATAGATGTCCCGGGACATGAACGATTTATCAAGAATATGCTGGCGGGCGTCAGCAGCATTGATCTTGTCTTATTGATAGTGGCTGCCAACGAAGGCGTGATGCCCCAGACCAGGGAGCACCTGGCTATCATCGATTTATTAGGCATAAAACGTGGCATTATCATCATCACTAAAAAAGACATGGTGGATGAGGATCAGCTCATCCTTGTCAAACTGGAGATACAGGAGATCATGGCTTCCAGCAGCCTGGAAAAAGCCCCTGTCGTCTCCGTTTCAGCCGTAACGGGTGAAGGCTTACCCGAACTAATGGAAAATATCGACAGCCTTTTAAACTCTACCGAACCGCGCAAGGATACCGGAAAACCGAGGCTGTTTATTGACCGGGTTTTCACTATTGCCGGCTCCGGAACCGTGGTTACCGGTACACTGATAGATGGCTCATTGGTTGTTGGGCAGGAAGTGGAAATAATGCCGTCAGGCATCAAGACACGTCTACGCGGGTTACAGACGCATAAAGTCGGCATCAATAAAGCCTCCGCAGGCAGCAGGGTTGCGGTCAACTTAGCAGGCATCTCAATCTCACAGATCAAACGCGGCGAGGTGCTCACCACGCCGGGCTGGCTCGCACCTACCACAACGATAAACGTATATCTATCTACGCTGCCTCACCTTCACTATTCCCTGCGGAACAATGTTGTAGTCAGCTTTCATTCCGGAACTGCCCAGACTATGGCTAAAATACGTTTGCTTGACAGGGATGAGCTTAAAGCCGGCGAGTCCGCCTGGGCACAATTGTCACTGCGCGACCCGCTGGCACTGGTTAAGGGCGACCGGTTTATCATAAGATCTTCATCGGACACTGTTGCTGGTGGAGAAATCATCGAGACCCAAAGCAAGCGATATAAAAGGCGTGACAAGGACTTGATCACGAAACTTAAATCATTGAAAGACGGCACAATAGAGAAAGCCATAACAACTCTGGTTCAAATCAAGCAGCCTTTGAAACTGGCTGACCTTGCGATAAAATTGAATATATCCGCCGACAGCATGTCAACGGTCCTGGAAACCCTGATAGAGCAAAAAGAGGTGGTGAAAGTAGGCCAGGGTGAACATTGCATCCTTTATACATGGCAAGGATGGGAGGATTTATTGAAGCACGCCTTTAGCCTAGTGAAAGAATTTCATGAGAAATTTCCTGCCCGTCAAGGCATGCCCAAAGCAGAGATCGCCACTAAGCTGAAAATGCTGCCGCATTCAACCGTTTTTCAAGAGATCGTTAAAAGTATATTGGTAGAAGAAGGGACGCTGGTTCACCTTCCCAGCCATGAAATACAGATGTCAGCTTCCCAGAAAGCCGCTCTGGATGCTTTCTTAGATTCTTTAAAAAAGAGCCCTTATGCGCCGCCGGACGATAGAATTCCGGATGCCGACCTGCTAAGTTTGCTTATCAAACAGGGCCGTGTGGTCAAAGTCAATAACAATATAGTGTTTTTATCCACCGTATACAATGAAATGGTTGACCGGATTGTTTTGCATATAAGAGATCACGGTAAGGTAACCCTGTCACAGGTTAGAGACATGTTTGGGACAAGCCGTAAATATGCTCAGGCTCTATTGGAACATATGGACGAGCAAAAAATTACCCGCAGGGTAGAAGACGAGCGTGTCCTCAGACGCCAAACTTAGTTAGAATTCTTTGGCGGGAGCGTATGGGAGTCGAACCCACCGAAGACATTAGATGCCTCCCTGCAGAGTTGAAGTCCGCGAAGCCCACCGGGACTCATACGCTCCCCCGAATATCAGTGCACCCCATCAACCTTCTGGAGGGTTGCCATATAACGCTTCAATTATTACAAATATATCCAGTTATTGCCAGATTATCACTAAGCAGATTTTACGATGATTTTCCCCTTTAGCTCACCAATAACCTCACCAACTTCAGCTACTGATAATATCCCGGCCTGGCGTAATTTTTCCAGCAAGAGGTCTGCCTTTCCTGAGGATACAGAGATAAGCAGTCCGCCCGAGGTCTGAGGATCAAAAAGTATATCCGCTGTGATTGCATCAACAGCCTTTTCCATTTTCACTATTGATTTGCGATAGTCACGGTTGCGGTTTAGACCGCCCGGAATCATGCCCACGGCCGCCATCTCTTTAGCCTCGGGAAAGACGGGCACTGAGTTAGCGTAGATGACCATGCCCACATCAGTCCCCTCAATCATCTCGGCCGCGTGGCCCAATAGACCAAATCCGGTAATGTCGGTACAGGCATTGACTCCAATTGCTTGCATTATCTCCGAGGCCTTCTGATTAAGAGCGGTCATGGATGCTACGATCCGAGTTATGGCCTGTGCACTGGCCTTGCCGGCCTTTATGGCTGTGCTAATAATACCTGTTCCAAGGGGCTTGGTCAGTATCAGCTTGTCCCCTGGCGCTGCGCCTTCTTTCCGGATCACCTTATCTGGATGAATCGTACCTGTGACGGAAAGTCCGTATTTCAGTTCCTGGTCATCAACACTATGACCTCCCAACAACACGACCCCAGCCTCGCGTATTTTATCTATTCCACCCTTGATGATTTCTCTTAATACCACAATATCCATATTCTGGATGGGAAAACAGACAATATTCATCGCTGTAAGGGGCTTTCCGCCCATGGCATAAACATCACTGAGAGCATTAGCCGCAGCAATTTGTCCAAAAGTGAACGGGTCGTCAACTACAGGCGTAAAAAAGTCGACCGTCTGGATGATGGCTAAATCACCAGTCAGCTTATACACACCGGCATCCTCTATCCTCTCCATTCCTACAACGAGGTTTGGATCAGTGGTAAGAGGAAGACCAGTTAGAACGTTGTGCAGATCCGACGGACCCAGCTTACAAGCTCAACCCGCACCGCGCACAGTCTGAGTAAGACGTGGCCTTGGCTCGTTGTTCATATCAATCCTCCTCGACAATTATAAATTATATCAAGCAATTTTGCCGCTAATAATCAGTCAAGATCTATACGTGACGATGGACAACAGCCGCAATTCCGCAATTGTACTGCGATATTGGTGGCCATGGCATGGTCTACCCGGATGGCCCCGGCAATTCCCAAGTCAATGCCTGCGGTTTAAGCTAATTGGGTGGAAGGCTTGACTCCTGTCACTACAAGAACCATGTATGCCGTCGAGGTTTCACCGGTAGCTGTGTGAACAAGCAAGCTATTGTTTTTATTCTCAATGCTCTGAACAGCTCTGCCAGTGATAACCTTCACACCCTTGGATGTAAGCTGCATTCTCCTGGTCCGCTACAAGTATTTGATTTTAGCGACGCTCTCATGGCTATTTACCATACAATAGAAATGCGGCCTGCATTAAATTTTCTTCCCCAATTAGGTCATCTACCAACAGTGGAAGTTGAATAATCGGTACCTTGAACCTTTCTCTCATTTGCCCAAGGTACTTCTCCTGCATGGACTTGCGTTGTCTCAAATAGTCATTCGTCAGGATATTATGAGGCAGTATGAGATTGGCTACAATCATGTTCGTCGATATCCCGATGGTTTTCAGCTCTTTCATAGCCCTGCTTGCTTCCTCAATAGGCGTATTCTCGGGATACATAACGAAGCTGAACGTCGTCCGGTCGGCATCCTGCATCATTTCAATTACTTCTTTGAAATGTTGCTTGGTGATTTTGTCCATTTCGGTATCTTCGGTAGTTGTATATATCTTGATTTCCAGTTGTTTGCTCCATTCGACGGGTAATTTAAGCAGCCTTAAAGTATGCCCTGTGGGCGCCGTATCGAACACTATAACTTCATAGTCCTTTAGGCTGGCAAATTCAATGAATTTTTCGAATGTGGCCATCTCCTCAGTGCATGGCGAGTTTAGCTCTTCTGCGATCGCTGCCACACGTTTTGCGTCATATTTTTGACTTACCTCGGCGATCACCTTTGCCTTATATTCCTTCGCTGCCTGGGGTCCGTCAATACATGCCATCCACAGATTTCCCTTTTTCCCTACCCGCGCCGGTTTTTCAGATATGGGCTGCCCGAGTATCTGCGCAAGATGAGACGCTGGATCGGTGGTAAGCAGCAATGTGTGATAGCCCCGCCTAGCTATCCATAAAGCTGTAGCCCCGGCAACCGAGGTCTTGCCCACGCCACCCTTACCGGCAAAGAATATCGTCCTGCGATGTCCATTATTCGGAATAAGCAGTTTTTCGATAGCCGGATTTACCGGCCGGTAATTCTGTGTCAATGATTCCTGTGCGATTTCGCTAATCTGTATAGAGAAATCTGCGAGTTTCACAGGATTTGCCAGCAGTTTATTGCCTATTGCCTGCAAAGATACCTTACCCTTGACTTCATTCGCTTCAAGCTGCATCAATGTGGCCGGCAGTGCAAGATTGATTTTAATCTGCCTTAAATATTCCTGCTGTTTACAAAAGCGGTGAAGCATGAATGTATTGTCGCATGCTCCCTTGGGATAAATACCATTCACAATCAACTCCTGGGACACAATGCCCAGTTTGGTCAATTCTGAAATGGAGCGCTGCGTTTCATAAATAGCCGTTGCCTCGGGTCGCAAGACGAAGATGAAAGTGGTTTGCTTTGGATCGCGCATCGCATTAATTGCACGGTCGAACTTCTCTTTCGACTCTGCCAGTGCGGTCGCTGGCCCTATGCAGGTCTGCCCTGCGCTACCGTCTTTAGCCGCATTTTCTATTACCGCGCTCCATTCACCAGGCAGTTCCAGCAGTCGCAACGTATGACCCGTAGGAGCGGTATCGAATATGACCACATCATAATCAGGTTCCTGAAGGAAATCTGTAAAACGCTCAAAGGCCGCAATTTCAGCCGTGCATGGCGAATTCAATTGTTCATCCACCACGGCCAGGCTTTCCTCCGGAATCAGTCCCTTCAAAGGAGCAATTGTCCTCTCTCTATATTCGGCTGTCGCCTTGTCCGGGTCGAGCTCCATAGCGAAGAGATTATTCGTACCGCTGATTGGCACAACACTATATCCGATTTTCTGCTCGAAAACGTCGGCAAGATTGGAGGCCGGGTCGGTGGTTATGATCAGCGTCTTCTTGCCCGAAGCTGCATAATGCATCGCACTGGCCGCTGCCATAGTTGTTTTTCCCACACCACCCTTCCCGGAAAAAAAATGGAATTTAGTTCTTGTTTTACTAACCATTATTTCAGTCCTCTGCTATTAATGCCTTTCGGAAAATGCCTATGGATTAGCTTGCTATTGTCATACAGTTAGTATGACATATAAAGCATTTATTCTAGCTGCCATATTTCTCACTGTTACCTGCTTTTACAATTCACGATCTATCGTTGGTTGATTTCTTTGCGAACCAAAATTGTGACGAAAAGAAACGGCCGGGATGAACGAATATCACTATTACGGCGAGAACGAAAAGAACAATGTCGATATAAAGAGACTGAGTCGGTGTAAATCTGGCCCCCGTTAGGGTCTCCCACGCACCAAAGCAAACACAATCAGGATATTTGTCGATCCCCTGGCTGATGGTCCATGTATTATTGGCCATAAATCCCAAAGTTAATGGTACGACAATGATCGCTGCAAGTCTGGGCCACATACCCATAAATAGCAGAATAGCCAGCGCTGTTTCCACTATAGGCAATATATATGGGATAAAAATCAGCCCGATGAACTGTGCTGACTCAGGTGTTAGCAGGAAATCAGGAATAAATCTATCCAGGAACTCTGTTTGTCCGGGCATCTGTCCAATACCTATAAGTTTACCGGTACCTGCAATAAGCAGGACTAAGCCGATAATTATGCACGCTATAAGACTAATAATGTATCTGGCAGACGGTTGGCTCCTGCTGGGGGAAATAGTCATTATTTTCTCCAATTTATAAATTAGAATTAGTCATCAGGCGCGTGCTATGGGTACCTGCAGCAAAGGACATCGAATATTACCTGGGCGTCCTAATATTTAGGACGCGACGCGGATCATTAGATTTTATTTCGGTAAATCGGCGTCAGCTCGATCTTATTAACAGCACTTGCCTCCGGTGTTGATCCTGATGCTGTTTTTGTAATTCGGTGCGCAACGGATATCACAGGAGTTCTGCTCGGCGCAACATCCTTCATTAAAAGTGTTTCCCTGTTCAGAACAACAAGTGTCATTACCATTATTTTTATCTGCCAATGCTGATAAATCTGCCTCACTGTCCTTCAGGCATTTTCGTAATTCATCCATGCCGGGATAGCTGCCCACTTTCACAACCTTACCATCATACGTGGTAATCGGCAGCGCTTTGATCTGATGCTCTTGCATCAGCTTGATAATTTCCGGATTTTCTCTGAATTTCTTGGGGTTCCCCGTGATGCTATAGCGTTCAACCTTGGCGCCCATGTCCTTCAGTTTGTCCAGCGCATCCTGCAGATCAATCAAGGATTTGTCCGGATTGGGGCCGCATACCCCACTGGAACAGCACATGGCTGACTCGTAAATAACAAAGCTCCTCGTCATAATAACTCCTTTCGATTTCCCAATTGATTTCTTTGAGCAAACATTTTTCTAAGGGCAGCAACTGCTCCCTCCACCACCACCTCAGCCTGATGGCGATGACTGCGGCCGCTGCGATACACGCCCTTGCGCTGCAGGCGTGGGCGCGGTAATCTGTATTGTCTCAATAGGCTTTTGCACGATATATTTCCCGCTTAGATCACCAATGGTGACATCGTATGTCCCTGGCTCAGTCTTGGTCACTTTGAATAGGATGAAGCTGGACCCTGGTTTCATGATTACCCTGTCGTATTGTTCGGTCACCCCATTTAATTTAAGTTCGGCGGTGTAAGTTCCCTCACTTCCGCCGGTGTTTGCAATATCGGTAGTGATGACCACTTCCTCTCCCGGATTTGCCACTTCCATATTAATATTCAAATTCGACAGTTTGAACGACGCCGGCACCAATTTCTCCACGGTAACCGTGAAGCTTTTATCACCTATCCTTATTTCGTATGTGCCCGCTTTGCTCTTTTGCAGCGTGAAATGAATTTCCTGTGATTTTCCAGGTGCAAGTATTACAGTAGTCCTATCGTCAGCTATTCCGTTTACCATCACTGGCACTATGTAAGTAGCCTCATTCTTACTTGCATTATTTATCACAGCGGTTGCTATGAATTTACCATTCTCGATCACCCTATTGGGAGTTACATCAAGTGATATTACCCCAAAATTGTTTGCTGAAGCTGATTGGCAGGCCTGCAATGGCAATAATAACGCCAGCAGAAACAGACCCATTAAAGCCGTTATTCCTTTTTTCATATTATTTTTACCCTCGCAGTGTTGTCTTTCCGCTGAATGCAAGTTTAAAGAGTAAACAGGAGCCATACCCCGGCGCCTATTAGCACTATCCCTGATATTATGCGTACCGGCGTCGCTATCTTATTGGCGATGCCAGATAATTTGCCGAGTCCTACACCTAATATGACGGCTACCATCGGCAAGCTATATCCGATTGCAAATATGGCAAGTATTAGCGCTCCCCATCCAGCCTGCCCTTTCAATAAAGACACTCCAAGCACAACGGGAAGCAGCATAGGGCCGCAGCATCCCATCGTGTATGCCGTGCTTGCTCCCCCCACAGCAAGCCCAAAAATAGATGCGCCAAGTAATCCCGATGGCAGATGAGTCTTCCCAAGATCAAAAGTTGGAAGTTTGAATGGCAGAATATTAAGAGCTGCAAAACCAAAGAAAATGGCTATGATTGCGATTAATATCTTGCCGTACATCCCGAAAGTATTGCCGAATGATTGGCTGACGGCGCCTACTATCCACCCGGCTGCTGATAATGCTATTACCGTTCCCAACATGAAGAACCCGGCTATGACAAATACGTCCCTTCGTTGTTCACCTTCACGTGAGCCTGAGTATCCAATAACCGCAGCTACCATAGGTGCGCTACAGGCCAGGCAACCAATCGCAGTTATTAATCCCAGCAGAAATCCCGCCGGAAGCACCAGCAGGCCGAATTCCGGCGCGCTGAAAATCTGGTTTATCAATAGGCTTGCAAAAGCTTCGTCTCAGTAATATCGCCAGTAATAATTGCACCATTGCCAGTAGCTGCAAGCAATAATATGGCGGGAAATTTCGAGATTTTCAAACGGTCGGCTGTAATCTGCAATTCAGGGTCCAGGCGGCTCAACGTTAATACACTGGCCACGGCACCATCCGACTTGATTTTTTCTATGGCGCCAGCAATGGTTTGGTCGACCGCATTAGTGGAATCAACGTTGTCCGGCAGGATAACAAAGACGAAATTGCTATTGGCATAATTTTTGCTGATGTTTTTTGCCCAGTTTAGATCCGCGATACCTGTTGAAGTTTGCGCATTATTTGCGGCTGTAGCCGGTTTGGCCGCAGAGTTAGCTGAAGCGCCATTGCGGATCATCAGGGCATATATGATAGCTCCGGCAATCAGCAGTACACCTAAAGCACACAGGCCGATTTTCCACCATTGCATCGGATTTTTATTAACCGTCGGTTTATTATTCATGATAAATCTCCAATTTGCGCACTGATCACTGTACGCTCATTATTGCCCGCAGCACCCTGAACCTGGAACACACGTTTTTTGCAGAGTCAGGTATGCCTGCAACAGTTTTGTCTCAGTAATATCGCCCTTCACCGCTGCCCCCTGGCCGGTGGCTGCAAATACCAGGACCGCCGGCAATTTCTGTATGGCGAGGCGGTCTAAGGTAGGTTGGAATTCCGGGTCTGTAGGGCTCAAGGTCATCACTTCGACGGCAGTGCCTGCCTCCTTCATTTTTTCCGCGGCGCTTTTGACCGCCTCGTTTGCCTTACCGGTCAGATCGTCATTGCCTGGAAATACCACGAGGATGAAATCATTGGAGGCCCACTTTGAGTTAAGATTCATTACCCACTTCATTTCTCCGGTTCCGCCTGCGATTGAAGCATTGGCGGCCGTTGCAGACGGGGCAGTGTTACCCGTCGCGGGTGCTGTGGAGCTGGCTGATGTGCGCGTCATAAGTGTGTATGTTATAGCTCCTGCGATCCCCAAAACACCAAGCACACAAACTGCTATTTTCCACCATTGAAATTGAGCCTTGCTTTTGTCTATATTATTAGTCATTACTACTCCCTTTAGTAAATTTCGAAACATTTCGAGTATCAGCTATAAATTTTTTTAAACGGGTGCTGACAATTTGAAAAATTCCAGCAATAAATCAAAGACTTCCGGGTTAACCGAGCATTCCGTGCGTTGACCGCGCCTTCTTAGTTTTATTAGACCGGAACGGTGTAGCTCCTTGATGTGATGAGAGACGGTGGATGACGCAATGCCCAGGTCTTTACCCAACACTCCCACACACTCGCATACCTCATCGCCAGGCCCGCACGGACTACCTTCTATAGAGCAACTGGCCAGGCGCATAAATATCTTCACCCGGTAAGGGTTCGATAATGCCTTGAAGATGTCCGCATAGCTACGGGCATCGCCGTCTCGATATTTCGACATATTTCTACCATAAACTTTTCCTTTATTTTTGTCAAGTACACGCCATCGAACTTAAATCTATTTTCTCGTTTTATCGATTATTTGGTCAACGTCTTCCCTAGTCTTGAAATCCAACGGATTACAGCCTATTTGGCCACGTTTCATCATTTTTCTCAGATCTTCGAGATATCTAAGGGCACCCAACTCATCCTGATCCATGATGATTTGCTCTATCCTCTGGATTTGCTGTTCGTCTAACGAAATCAATATCTTGTTCATTTATTGCACCCCGCATGTGCCATTGCCTCCACAGCAGGCAGGATTAATCACGTTGAAGTAGACTGATCCGACATATAAATTGCCCCAGTTGTCGGAGATTTTCGCCGTGACGGTGTAGAAACCCGGCACGCCTGGCGATATCCAGCCGATCTTGGAGGCGCTCCCATCTTTTATATTGTTGCCCTGCATTTTACCGCCATTACATGACCACTCATATTTATACTTATTTAGTGCCGCTAACGGGACATTGTATTCGACCTCGGCTGTTGTCAGCGGGTTTACTAACTGCTGCTCTGTTATCAAGTTGCTGGGCCATTGTGGGCAGTTCCCGAACTCCTGTTTGAGAGTAAGAAGCTAATTCCAGCGCTTCAACAATTGCTAAAAGTCAATAAATTTTAATACGACGTAATTTCAGCATCAAATAAATTTCTCGTCCTATCACCAACCCCGTATCGTTTA
>JAPLHJ010000026.1 GCA_026389675.1 Chloroflexota bacterium
ACCTTGAATACGTGCTTGGCTATCTGCGCGGCCATGACGTTACGGTTATCACCCTGTGTCAGGGCTATGAAGGCGCTGGCTCCCTCGATGCCTGCCTTGCGCAGCATATCTTCATCTGTCCCATTGCCGATGAGGGCCGTCCCGCTGAAAGTAGGAGGTAGCCGTCTGAAGCTATAGCCGTCTATATCGAGCACGGTTACCCTGTGTCCGGCGGCATCCAGCATGGAGGCCAGTTTGCCGCCCACCCGGCCGCAACCCATAATGACAATCACAAGTTTATTGTGTTTTAAGCTTTCGGTTCCCGGCATATCAATACTCTACAGGGTGCTTCTTCTAAAACGTGCGGAACGGCATTGCCCATGGTGAAAGAGCCAAATCTCTTTTTATAGCTCATGCCCATTACAATGAGATCAACGTTGTTTTGGCGGGCAACCTCAATTATCGCAGGGCCGACATCCCTCGCCTGGATAATCTCCGTTTCGACTTCGAAATCATGTGCCTGCGCATACTCTTCAGCTTCGAGCAGTACCTTTTCGGCGGCCTCGATATCAGGTCTTATTATAGCATCGACGGGTAAGCTGCGGTTAACCTCAAGGACATAAACGATATATATTTTAGCCTTCGATTTCCCTCCAATCTTGCACGCCAATTCTACAGCTACCTGGTCGACTCCGTTGCCGCGCGCGGCAACTAATATCCTGTCAATGTCCATAATTATCAATTACCATTATAGTGTGGCTATCTACGTTAATCCAATCACGATGAAACTGCAGTCTCAATTGCATTGCTGGCTGTCTTATCGTTGCCCGCTTTACCCTGCCTGTGCGTGTACCAGTAAATTAATACCCCGACGCCCATCCAGGCGAACCCGATCCAGCGGCTATACGGCTGCATTATAACCACTACTATCCAGATTAAAATGGTTCCAAGCAGGCCCAGTATGGCCGTCAGCGGCAGGTCACGTCCCTTGAACCTGATATTCAACCCCAGTTTGAAAGGCCTTTCGATTTCCGGCATCTTCACGCGCAGCGCCAGTATTGAAGCATGCGCAATTGCAAACGACAACATAGAACCGAAAGCATAAAGTCCGCCCAGGTTTGAGTACATATTGGGGACAAAGAATCCGGGTGACTGCAAAACAATAGCGATACCGGAGAATAAGACGATGGAAAAATAAGGCGTTTTGAACCTGTGGTGCACGCTGCCCATTATCTCCGGCACCAGCTTAAATCTGCTCAGCGAGAATGCCAGCCTGGAGATGCCGAGAAGGCCCGCATTGGTGGCTATCAGGAGGATGGTCGCCGCCAGTACAGCTACCAGAACTGGAAGTGTGCGCTGTATACCTTCAAGTATCCAGGTGAATACTACCTGGTGAGCTTCGGTATGGAAAAATTTGGCTACCATATCTGCAGGGACCATTCCCAGTGAAAGTTTGCTGGCAATACCTGCTATAGGGTCGGTTGACCAGTTCTGTGCCAGTTCGGTGGGAGTCATCGTAGAGAAAGCTGAAACGGAAATCCCCGCATAAACAAGCAGTACAACTATGGTCATTATGATCAATGCGCGGGGTGCGCGCACCTCGGGCCGCTTGGTTTCCTCGGCCATTTGCGATATGGTTTCCAGCCCTGTAAAGGCAATGGCGGCGATAGCTATACCGAAGAGCATATCCTGAGGTGAAGGCCAGTAGTTCAAAACACGCTCGATAATGATCTGCGGGTTAAAGAAAAATAGTAACGCCAGTACGATTAAAAGCAACTGCGTGGCCAGGTCCAGGATGGCCAGGGCGATATTTAAGAGTGACGACTCTCTAACGCCGATGACATTTATGGTCATCAAGAAAGCAACGATCAGCATGGCGCAAGTTGTCATCACGACCGGGGATGCTTTTAGCGGCGCCCAAAACAGGCCCAGGTATGACGGGATAGCGAAAGATGAAATAGCGATGGTTACTATGTAACCGAACATCAGCCCCCAGCCGGCTACGAATCCTGTGAAATCATTGAAACCGTGGCGCGCAAAACTGGCCGACCCGCCGGATTCGGGGAACATCGCGGTGCCTTCAGCGTAAGATAGAGCGGTAAATACGAAGACTATGCCCGCAAGCCCGAGCGCTAAAGGAGTCGCGCCACTGGCGGCCAGGGCGACAACACCCAGCGCATAGTAAATTGATGAGCCTACATCACCGTAAGCAATGCTGAACAGATGCGTGGTACGCAGGACGCGCCGCAAAGGCCGGATTTTAAGTCTCTTAGGCCGGCCGAATTTGTCACCCGGCCTGACCTGCCAGTTATTTTTCAATTTGTAGACATATTACGGTACGATTGTTGGCAAATTGTATTCTTGGCATTTACAGTTGTCAAGAAAAATAAAATCCGGTACCGGTTTATTGAAAACTCTAGCAGTTCAGTTTAAAATGGCCTGACTATTACAGGTAAGTAATTGAGGAGGTAAGGAAGATATGGCTAAAAGTACAATTGCATTAGGTTTTATGCTCGTCCTGCTTTTGGTGTGTGGATGTGCTCCTGCCGTTAAGGCAGAGGTTCCCGTTACTGTGACATGTGACCAGTTTTCCAAGCAGGCCAATATCGTCCAGGATATCAGTGTCAAAATGGGCAATAAAGTTGTAGTCACACTCTGTTCCAATCCCACTACCGGTTTCCAGTGGTCTGAGAAAGCGCAGATTGGCGACCCCCAGGTACTTGAACAGAAGAGCTATAAATTCGTAGCTCCAGCTAATACAGGTATGGTAGGCGTCCCGGGAAATGCCGTTTGGACCTTTGAGGCAATGGGGCTGGGCACAAGCACTGTATATCTTGAATACAGCAGGAACTGGCAGGGCGGTGAGAAGGCTGTGCAGACCTTCAAGCTCAATGTGCTGGTTCAATAGCGCCGGCCAGAGATTTCAAATTGTCGGCAAATTTGTTCAGATATGGGTCCCCGGGGAGGATGGAGGATAAAACCCCGGCTGCCAAGCTGATAGTCTTCTCCGGGGAAAGGCAATATTGCATTGCCAGGAAATTACCGCGCAATTTCTTCACGTTATTCTTTACCGGTTTATTCGCTATAATGCAATCAGCCACTAACTCCGCCAACTTCTCGAAATCTGCCGCCTTCATGCCGAAGCGCGTCATCTCCTGCGTCCCCATCCGGATGCCGCTGGAGCCGATGAAGCTGTCATCATCCGGCAGTGCCTGGTAGTTGGTGACTATGTTGTTATCTTCAAGCCTGCGGGCGATATCTTCACCCAAACCGTATTGCCTGACACGGATGACCACCTGGTGTGTTTCAGTAAAGCCTTCATTAGCAGCACCCTCAACTTTTATGCCAAGGTTATTAAGCGCCCTGGCAAAGGCCCCCGCGTTGGTAATTACCTGCTCCTGGTAAGCCTGTTTGAATTCGTTCATTTCATAGGTGGCCAGCAGCAGTCCGAGCAGAGTGCCGAGGTGGTGGTTGCTGGTTGAACCCGGGAAAGCACGGCTCTTGATCTCTATCCAGAGTTTCTCAAGGCCCTCTCCCTGTTTAATGTTTCCGGCGACAATGCCTCTTTGCGGTCCAAAGAAAGTCTTATGGCTGCTGCCTGTCACTATATCGGCGCCCTCCGCGAACGGTGATTGAAAGGCGCCATAGAGGCCGAGCACATGTGCCATGTCGAACATCAGAATGGGCCGCGGGTCCATTTTGCTGACGATTTCTGAAACGAAACTTACCGGTTCTTTGCAGAGGAACATGCTTTTACCGAAAATGATTAGCTCCGGTTTCACGGATTGTATCAGTTCACCGAGCTTGCCTGTATCGGCTTTATAGGGGTTATCCTGCAGAACCGGGAAGTGGTAGACGTTCTCCCGTCCGGTCTCAAGGTTATCGGCAACGAAATTGAAAAGAGCGCCCATCGGCTGTGCGCTCAGGTGCCCACCCTTGGTAAGGTCGTTGTTGATAACGGCTCGCATCTTGCGCAACGGCTGGTTCCTGGGTTTTTCGCGGTTAAGGTATTTGACTATGCCTTTAAAAACAATCTCGTTGGCCATGTTGCCGCTGATGGGGCGCAATTCTATATTGCTGCAGCCGAAATAAAGCTGAAGTTCTTTTCTCAGTTCATCTTCGACATCACGGATGAAATCGGTTGCCTGGTAAAAATAGATTTCCTTGCCCTTCATTGTCCGGTGTTCGGCATAACGGCCGGCCGGGTCTGATATCTCGCACAATTTCACCAAAAGGCTCGGGCTCGACTCTGAGGGTATCAGGTTGATACATTCCCTCTGCCTCCAGATATTATTTGCGGCTGTTCTTTTCAGAAGGTTTTCGATTTTGGCTTGAAAGTCAGACATGGCTAACCTCGTTCATTATTTGTATAAAGCATACATTAACAGGTGCGGATTTCACAAACTCAATTTGCTAAAAAACACGGCCAAATTTATCATATATACGTTTGATTTATTAAATGTTGCAGGGAGATCGCTTTGAAGATTTATAAACCTTTACTTGTACTCTTGTTAACGGTTATGCTTGCCAGTTCCGCAGTGGGATGTGCTGCCGCAAGTATTAATGCGCATGCACCGCTTATTTCATCGCTTGTTGCTGAGCACACCACTCTTTATCCGCTGGGTAATACCGTTGTTACCTGCTCTGCCAGCAGCCCGGACGGCGCCGCATTGAAATACAGCTGGGCGTGTGACAATGGCACAATCACCAAAGACCCTGCCGGCGACGCGACAAAGATTACATATGAAGCTCCCCGGACCTATGGTGATTTTCATATTATATCCACGGTGGACGACGGCCGCGGCAACTCCGTTAATAAGACGGTCACAGTCACTGTTATTGTGCGCGACCCCAGCAAATGTTGCAGGTAGCAGGTAAAGTGTGTTTTAAATGCCGGGCGTGTCTGGTTGGATTGTTGTTGCTTGCAGGTATTGCGGGATGCACATCAGGAACGGGCATTCAGGTTATTGAGCACAATATAGTAGTTTCCGAGTATACAACCGATGCGGCGCAGAGCGTTGCCGTCGTAAAAGGAGTAGCCAGGAACACCGGCGCCTGGCCTTTGGAAGATTGCGGGGTCAGTGTGACATTCTATGATTTCGAGGGGAATAAGCTGGATGTATATTCGAGCAGTTGCAAACGTTTGGAGCCCGGTGAGGATTGGAATTTCAGTGTTGAGCTCAAGGGGCAGGAAGCGTGGCAAGTGGGCAAATACAGCATATCGACGTTCAGTAAATAGAAATCTGCGCATATTGTGGGGAATGCAGGGTTCATATATACTTGTAGTCAAATGCTTGCAATCTTACATAGATATCGTTACTGGCTATTGCTGCAGGTACTTTTATTAATGCTGTTGGGTATGTCCTGTAGTACAGGTGCCGGCCTGGAAATAATCAGCCATCAGCTTACAGCGCGGCAATTCACGGGTGATTTGAATAGCACGAAGAGCGCAGCGATAGTTTCCGGGGTGGCCAGGAATACAAGCAAAGCGACTATCAGTAATCCTGTGATAGAGGTTACATTCTATGATGCCCAGAAAAATATGATAGGTGCTTCATCAACCGTGAGAGCATTCCTGGAGCCCGCCGAAACATGGAATTTCACCGTCCAACTTACAACTCCGGATGCCTGGAAAGTGCGCAGCTATGAGATAAGTGGTTCAAATCAGTGAGTATCAGGGGTATTGTTTTTACCCTGTAATTTGAATATACTGCAGTTATAAAGTTGAGGCAGGAGGATTGAACGTTAAATGAAATACAGTGGGTTTCTTCGATCTATCTTAATTTTTTCTTTGTTAATGACCTTAGAGCTAATGGCGTGTGTAAAAACCGCGGCACCGCAGGGTGGTCAGCAATTGACCATCCAGAGTTTAAATCCAGTGCAAAATCAGACCCTTCCCGGCGGAACGGTAGCTATAGAGAGTTCTGTGATCAATCCCGGGAACGGTCCTCTTACTTATAAGTGGTCGGCAAGCGGCGGCGGCTTCGGTGGATCCGGGCAAAACAATATCTGGCAGGCGCCGTCGCAGGTTGGTGTATACGAGATAACCCTGACCGTTGAAGATGGCAAGGGAGGCTACACTCAATCCAGGACTTCGATTACGGTGTCGAGCAACAGGGCGCCGGCCATTACTAGCCTGACCGCAAGCCCTGTAAACGTGACACCGGGCGGAAGCACGGTAATTACGTGTGTTGCCAGTGATCCGGACGGGGATGATGTCAGGTATAGCTGGAGCGCCGTGGACGGAACCATCTGGGGGACGGGCAACAAGGTATCATGGATGTCGCCCAACAAGAATGNNCCAACAAGAATGGCGATATGGGCATCACATGCACGGTAAGCGACGGTAAAGGGGGAGAGTCAAAACAGACAATAGTGGTCAAAGTTTCACCGTCGAGCAATGAGATTACCATCAAACAGGTCAGGCCGGAAAGCGGAACGGTGTACTCAACAGGCGATAAAGACACCACCCGGTACAGGGCGGGCGATGATGAAAAGAACCTGACCTACCGGGCATTTTTCAGTTTTGACATCTTCGGCCTTAACAGGACCAATGTCAGGCAGGCTAAATTGAAATTTGGCCCCGGAACAATCACCGGTGATCCATTCTACGCCTTGGGAGGATTACGGCTGTGGAAAGAGAATTATGGCGAGGGCCTGCCCGACTACAATATCACGGGAGACAATTTCTATTCTGCCGGTGCCCTGCTAACCTCTGCTCCAAATGAGGTAGACGTTACTAATGAGATAAAAAATCTTGTTGCTGCGGGGGCCAGCAGGCTGCAATTTGAGGCACTGTTCTACAAGGCCAGCAACGGGAATAATTCCATAGACTACATCGAATGGCCGGACGTTAACCTGCTAATTACGTTTGCGCCGTAATCGAAGATAATTAATCAGGAGGTTACTTATGAGGGACAGCAGATTTGTTTACGCACTGGTACTTATAGTGGTTATCAGCTTATTGGTGGTTTCAGCCTGTGCCAAGCCGGCACCGCCGCCCACCCAGCCGGGACCTGCGGGCAATTTGCCGCCGGTGATCGCCAGCCTGACAGCCGCGCAAAACCAGACTTATCCCGGGGGTCGCGTGAACATTCAGAGCGTGGTTTCAGACCCGAACGGGGACATCATTAATTTCAGTTGGACGGCAACGGGTGGCGAATTTGTGGAAAACGGGAGGGCTCAAACTGGCTGGCGTGCCCCCAAAGATTACGGCAACTACGAGGTTAAACTGACGGTCGATGACGGCAAAGGGGGGACGGCCCAGGCCACGGTGCCCATCACTGTAAGTGCTAACCATGCCCCTACTATCACGAGCCTTACGGCCGATCCTCCTGCACTGCAATTTGCATCGCGCACAACCCTGACCTGTGTCGCCAGTGACCAGGATGGGGATCCAGTCGATTATATATGGGAAGCCAGGGACGGCACTTTGAGCGGATTTGGCAACAGGGTATCCTGGACTTCCCCCAGCAAGGGCGGCGATTACAGCATTTTTGTGCTGGCCCGCGATGGCAAGGGTGCTGAGACCAGACAGGAGATCGTTGTACCAGTGGCGGCTCCCAGCGGAATGCAGACCTTCAAGATGATACCGGATGAGAGCGGCACTGTCTCCTCTGACGGGGACAGGGATAAGAGCATATACAAAGCGGGAGACGATGAAAAGAATATAGGTTACCGGGCCTTTTTCAGCTACAATATTTTCCCACTTTTAGGTATGGATATTAAGCAGGCCAAACTTAAATTTATCGATGGCAAAGTGGTGGGAGACGATCCCTTTGACCCCATAACAGGCGTGGGTGGGTACCAGGTGAGGCACATTTCCTACGGCAATGTCCTGCCCAAGTTCGGCACTATGGATGGTGGACCTTTCCAGCGCTCGGAAGCTTACCTGAATAAGCCGGTGGTAGAAGTGGATGTAACCCCCGAGCTTATCACTGCGGTGGACAACAGGCTCGAGAGGTTCCAGGCGGAAGCCGCTTTTATGAAGCTTACTACTAACGGCAACAACGTTGCCCAGTACGTCCAGTGGCCGGATGTTGTGCTGGAGGTCACTGCTTCAGCAAAATAAGTGCTTAACTCCATTACAGCACTCAGTTGGTGATATCAGGGCGGCTGCGCGCAGTCGCCCTGACGTTTATATTATTTTGACTTGTTATTGCCGGAGTGCTACATTATATAGTAAATTAGCAGTCTAAAGCGGAGAGTGCTAAAAAATGAGCAAGGCTGCCTTTAAAAGACGGGACTCGGTTTTAAAAATAATAGTTAGCGAA
>JAPLHJ010000269.1 GCA_026389675.1 Chloroflexota bacterium
CGTACCCGTGGCATCTTCATAAGAGAGGAATATCTCCCTGCCTCCCGATGCAGTGTATTCATAGCGGTGAAGAGATGGCTGCCCGATGCGCCAGCCGTCCCGCCGCCTGTGGCCGTACTCCCGGCAGCGGGTACACTGGCATTGCAGTCCCCTGGTTTTCATCGCCTCCTGTACGTTGGAGCGGAGGGCCAGGTCCCGGCAACCCGCAACGATAAATCTGGTGGGTATGTCCCGCATCACGCGCGGAACGCGGACATATCCCGGGACCATCGCCTTTATGTCTGCCAACAGGACAGTAAGCTCATCCATCGTGTAGGGTGAGTGTCTGCCGTCCGGTTTGAACCGTTCATCTTCAAAAAGCATGCGCGTCATTTCAAGGTCGTGATCTATGCTTGAGCCCGGCAACCCCGGCATCCAGTGGTAGTAGACTTTCAAGCCGTATTTTTTCAAAAGTGCTGTGGCCCTGGCGACGTCGCTCACGCTGTGACCCCTGCGTACCAGGCTGTAGATATCGTCATCAAGGGCCTGGACACCCAATTCGACGCGCGTGGCGCCGAATTCCAGCATGCGATTTACCTCCGCTTCCCCGCACCAGTCGGGCCTGGTTTCTATGCAGAGCCCGACGCACCTGAATGCCGAGCTTTCGTTAATATGCTTGGCCTCTTCAAGATTGCTTGAAATTTTGCCGTTCAGGGCATCATAGCAGGATTTGATAAAGCTGTACTGGTAATCCGGTTCAGTTGCCAGGAAAGTGCCGCCCATCACGATAAGCTCAATTTTGTCGCCCGGGTGCCCCATCCTGGATAATATCTTGAGCCGGAGTTCCACCTGTTTCTGAGGGTCAAAATCGCAGGCCAGCGCCCTCAATACGGCAGGAGATTCAGGTGTATAGCTTTTCGGCGCATCAGGATAGGTCGGGCAGAATACGCATGAGCCCGGGCAGGGCGCCGGCCTGGACATGACCGCCACGGGCGTGACGCCGGAGATCGTCCTCGAACCTTTTCGCATAATGTGATTCAACTTGCCGGTTATGTTATATTTGAGTTGCGCTGCAAGTGTAGCAAATTAGCTATATGGACACCAAAGAAAACGATCTCTCCAACGTCTATGACGGGATAGCCGAGAGCTGGTACAGGCTTCGCCACCGGACCCGGTTCAGAGCAGAGCTTGATGCAGTGGCGCAACGCTGGGGTAGCGGGAAGCTGCTGAATATAGGCTGCGCGCACGGGCCGGACTTCCTGCCGTTCAAGGATAAATTCGAATTATGGGGGATTGATTCCTCAGCAGCGATGATCAATCTGGCATTAAAATATTCCGATAAATTCAAATTTGCGGCCAGCCTGATAGTGGCGGATGCTGTCAGCCTGCCTTTCCAGGATAGAAGCTTTGATTGGATTATCTCCGTGGCCGCCTATCATCATATTTTAGATAAACAAAGCAGGCTGCAGGCTTTCCGCGAGTTGCGGCGTATCTTGAAGCCCGGCGGTGAGGTTTTCTTAACGGTATGGAACCGCTGGCAGAAGGATTTTATCGGCAGGGGCAAGCAAGTAATTGTTCCCTGGAAAATTCAAAACAAACAACTTATGCGCCATTACTATCTTTTTACTTATCCTGAAATAACAAGACTGCTGAAGTCGGCCGGATTCGAAGTTATGAGGACTTATCCTGAGAACGGGTATACGTTGCGGGTAAAGTATCTTTCCAGGAATATATGTGTACTTGCCAGGCCCGGTTAACCCTGGTCTTGCTGGCTGCGTTGCATTTCAAGTTCGATATCGTCGGGAGCGGATGAGAGCGCTATGGGGATGAACGCCCTGACTACTGCTGGATCGAATTGTGATCCGGAGCATTTTTCTAATTCCGCTATCGCTTGTTTGAAAGATAATGCCTTTCGATAAGGTCTTTCAGATATCATGGCTTCAAAAGAGTCAGTAACCGTCAGTATACGTGCTTCTACGGGTATAGCCTCATCTTTTAACCCTGCGGGGTAACCGGTACCATCCCAACGCTCATGGTGATGTTTTACCGCAGCCAGACAGGCGCTTAAACTGGGCACATGCCCTACTATAGTTGCGGACAACCGGGGATGTTGTTTGAGCAATTCCCATTCTTCATCAAATAGTTTTTCGCATTTGTTGAGCACGTTGTCAGGTATTCCCACCTTACCTATGTCGTGAAGGAGGGCCGCTGCGCTTACCAGCGCTACCTGTTCGGGGGGTAAATTTAGAGCTTCCGCTAATGATACGGCATAACGGCTCACACGGCGCGAATGGCCGTACGTATACTTGTCACGCGCTTCAAGTGTCGCTGCCAGGGCGTATATGGTGCTGAGAACTTCAGCTTCCGTGTTAACGTTTACGTTGGGATCATTCAGAGAGAAAAGGGTGCGTGACGCGATTGATGTCCTGTTTTGCCCCGTGCGCTTGGCGTAATATAAGGCCATGTCAGCAGCATAACATACCTCGTCCAGCGTTGTGCCGTCGCCGGGCCAGGAAGCCACGCCTATGCTGATGGTGATGTCCACCTGCCTGCCGGACATTTCAACGGCGAAATTCTCCCTCATACGCTCCGCAACTTTGAAAGAATCCATAGTAGACGAGTTTGGCAATATAACCGCGAACTCATCTCCGCCGTATCTGAAAACGAGGTCCGAAGTCCTGGTAGCAGCCTTGACCAGGCCGGCCGCGTGCACCAACATGCGGTCTCCCGCTAAATGCCCGAAGGTATCATTATATTTTTTAAAATTATCCATGTCGATGAGGAGCATGGAAAGAGTATCCCCGTACCGTGAGTGACGGGCTATCTCCTCACGCATCCTTTCGTCAAAATGGCGCCGGTTAAATAACTCTGTAAGGCCGTCGACTCGCGCTATTTCCTCAGATTTGGTAAAAAGCCGGCTGTTTTCAATCGGAGCGGCTATTTGCGAAGCCAGGTGTTCCAGCAATATGCTCTGTTCAGTGTTATAGGCTGCAGCATTTTTACTGCCGATGATCAGCACACCTATGACTTCCCCCTTGTTTACCAGCGGGAGGTACAGTACCGACCGCAGTCCCCGCTTAATATATTCTTCGCATGTCCAGAATCGTTTGCGTTTGGTAAGGTCACGCTCATAGAAGGGCCTCCTGTTCAGATAAACCCATTCCGTTCCTGTGCCGCGCATGGGGATTTTTTCTCCTGTATGCCAGGCGGAACCGACTTGTGTAGATACGGCGGCAAAATATATGTTGTCACCTTCCACCAGGGCAATCGCCGCATAATCAACCTCGATAAATTCTTTAAGCTCGCCGACAAAGGCGTCATATACCTCTTTTATATCTAAACTGGAGGAAATTACACCGGCCAATTGATTTATAAGTGATAGTGCCTGTTCACGTTTTCTCAGCCGGTCCTGCAGGTATTCTTTCTCAATGCTGGTGGCGGTATTGTCGAGTATTTTCTCGGTATAGTTGATGTCTTCCAGCGAATACCCGTGTTTGTGCTGTTTTTCGCCGAGTGCCAGCAAGCCTATGATGTTATTTCTGCTGATCACCGGCAAGAACATCTGGATATTCAATTGGGCAATAGATTCCAGTTCTTCTTTCCATAAACTCTTGAATTCGGGAGATATATCCAATCTGTCCCTGGGCAGATATGTTTTCGTCTTTTGCAGCCATTGGATTATCGGGCTATCGTTTTTTATCGATAGAGGCGATCCAGCTTGTGTACCACCAATCGAAAAACGGACAAAAAACTCACCGTTATCCTCACGGGGCAGCAAAAGAGATGCCTGTTTGCACCTGATAGCGCCGCACAGCAGGTTTAACAGCTCATTGCCCATTTCATCGAGGTTGAGCATCCCCCTGATACGGTTCTCGGTAAAGTCTTTGAGTTTTTGGCGGTATTCGTAGGTATCGCGGTAGAACAATTTATCTATCTGGCCTATGGCCATATACCGCACCTGGTAAATCACGAAGGCAATCAACAGGGCGGAACCCATTCCCAATAAAAAGTTAATGCTGATCACATCGAAGTGGAAGAGAAAATGCCCGATGACATAAAGTAACAGGTAAATGCCTATACCGATAGCAGACATGGTGGTAATAGCCAAACTGCGCCGCAGGACAATACGCAAATCAAGTAACTGATGCTTGATAACCGTATAAGTTAAAAGCAGGGCGGTAATAAAATTGGCTACGTGGGCTAATGGATATTCCTGTGCCATGCTGCCTGTTGAGAAGGCAACAATGAGCGCAGGAATAAATATAGATACAAGAAGATAGGCTAATTGGTTGCGTGCCACAGGGTCTACAATGCTTCTAAGCTTTTTAACGAGAATAAAGACATCACGCCCGATCAAGACGATATAATAAACTAATAGAGGATATATCCACGTTCCATATACCGGTGGAACGCCTTTATCGACTACTACACGTTGAGGGGTAAACACGATTACCCATATAAAGGCCAGAACCATGATAATGTAAGCCACGGGGACTCCAGGCTTTTTTGTCTCATAGTACGTACGCAGGAAGTAGTGCAGTTGCGTTGCGGCGAAGACAACGCTACAGAGTATTGCTATTGCAATAACAGTTTTTTCGTTGACCAGGAAATCGCTGCGAAACAGGAAATCACTTAAGCTCCACAGCATAGCAGCAAAGAGGAACAATACGAAGACCTGTTTCTGACGCTGCCAGGGACGATTAGCGTAAAGGATGATAATCAGCGGGATATAGGCTATGGTTGCTATGAGAGGTATTAATGAGTGTATGTTCATTTAATGGTTAAATATATACTTGTGACCATTATGTGGCTGCAGATATCAAATGTCAAGGTGCAGCAGCAATGTGGTACTTAAGGAGAGCCGTATCAACCCGGGCAAAA
>JAPLHJ010000008.1 GCA_026389675.1 Chloroflexota bacterium
ATGCTGGTTCTTGCAGGTATCTGGGTAACCAGCCTGTACAGCGACATACTTTTTCACGTAATCGTCGAGATCTTTATTCTCGTGATGTGTTTCAGCATATTCATTGTGGCCTGGAACACACGTAATTATACGGATAACAGCTATTTTACGTTCCTGGGCATCGTGTACCTGTTTGTCGGCGTGGTGGAGCTTTTTCATGGTCTAACCAATGACGGCCTTGCCTTTTTCAACGGATACAGCTCTGATTTGAACCTTCAGCTCTGGATCGCGGCCCGCTACCTGCAGAGCATTTCATTTATCATCGCCATCTTTTTTATCTATCACCGGCTCCGGGTCAGGCTGACCGTCTCAACTTATACCGTTGCGTCGGTGTTGATACTGCTGTCCATATTCATATGGAGAATTTTCCCCGGTTGCTACAAAGCAGGACAGGGCTTCACCCTGTTTGCCATAATCAGCCAGTGCCTCATCGCCGCCATCTTTTTAGCCGCGGGCTTTTGGCTATGGGTAGCCCGGAAACATTTCGACCGTATGGTAATCATTTACCTGCTGCTTTCAGTTGCCTTCGCCGTTTTTGCGGAATCAGTCAACGCAGTTAATCACCTGCTGTACTTGGCTTCATTTTTCATGATCTACCGCGCTATAGTTGTGAGCGGACTGCTTAAACCATACGAAGTCCTATTCCGCAACCTGGCACGGAGCCGCGACCTGCTGCAAAAGGAGCGTGACCAGCTACAAAACCTGCTCGATATAGATGAGTCCATCTTGGTTGCCGTGGACAAAGATGAAAAGATCACCCTGGTAAACCGTAAAACAAGCGAAGTTTTCGGCGCGCCTGAAAATGAGATGCTGGGTAAGCCCTGGTTCGATACTTACCTGCCCAGCCGGGTGCGCGAAAAAGCTAAAGAAGGTTACCGCAAGATGCTGGCAGGCCAAGTACAATTGGTTAAATACATGGAAAGGCCGGTTTTAACCGCCGGCGGAGAGCAACGCAATATGGCCTGGCATAACGCTCTCATCCATGATGAAAGGGGAGTGGCTATCGGCACCTTCAGCTCCGGCCATGATATCACCGAGCAGAAGCGGGCCGAGGACCTTTTCAAGGTTATGTTCAACCGGTCGCCCGTCGGCATGTTTATTACGGAAAAGGGAAATTTCCGCCTGGTTAACCCGCAGTTCTGCAAATATGCAGGCTACACTGAAAATGAGCTGATCGGCAGGCAATCGTTATCCCTGGTTCTACCGGAGGATATGGGCCGGGTAAGGCAGGACGCCATCAGGGCTCTGAAAAATTCAAAGGATCAATTCGGCACTTACGACTACCGGGTAAAAACCAGGGACGGCAGTATCAAGTGGTTCATGGAATCCGTAACATCCATACACTACGGCGGCCGCCGCGCCACACTCGGAACAGTCATTGATGTATCGGAAAGAAAGGAGAACGAGGAGCTTTTCAAGTCGCTTTCCCTCATGGATGACCTGACCGGACTATATAACCGGCGCGGTTTCCTTACGCTTGCCGCCAAGCAGCTCCAGTTGAGCTACCGTATGGACAGGGGAGTCACCATCCTCTTCGCCGATGTGGACCGGCTGAAAACGATAAACGACAGCTTCGGCCATGTTGAAGGCGATACCGCCCTGGTGGCCACAGCAAACCTGTTCAAGGAGACATTCCGTGAGGCGGATATCGTCGGACGTATAATGGGCGATGAATTCGCAGTGTTCATGACCGGTGCAGACGACGAATACGCCTCAACGGTAATATCACGCCTCCAAAGCAAATTAGAAGGTTTCAACGCCGCTTCCGGTAAGCCCTACAAGCTTTCCCTGAGCTTCGGCCTGGCCAGCAATGCTGCAGGCGAACCCTGCAACCTCGGTGAACTGCTGGATACCGCAGACCGCTTCATGTATAAAAGCAAGAACGAAAAACTCTGAGCCGGCCGCCGGCGTCCCTATTCCAGCGCTTCCATGGCGATGCAGCTATGGGCCATCGAGGCCCCCGCACTCATGGTAATGGAGACAAAAATCGCTTCGGCGATCTGTTCATCGGTGGCCCCGGCCTTTTTGGCGCCTTTGACGTGGCCTTCGATGCAATAGGGACACCTGGTCACATGCGCGCAGGCCACCGCGATGAGCTCCTTGGTCTTCTTATCTAAGCTGCCCTCGGCGAATACCTTGGCATCGGCATCCAGGAAGGCCTTCATTATCTCCGGCTTGAGCGCGTACATCTTGGCGGCCTTCTCGATGTCTTTTTTCCCGTAAAATTGGTCTTTCATTAATTCCTCCGGCTTTATTTATCCTTTTCCGTAGGGGCGTAGCTTTTCTGCGCCCGTTCTTGCGGGCGGGTTTAAAAACCCACCCCCTACAATTTTAAACGCGTGCGCTGCATTATCTCGAGCTTGGCGCCCTGCGGCAAGTCATCGAAATAGGCGCAGTAGCCCGCGACCCTGACCACCAGGCCTGGGTACTTGCCCGGGTGCCGGTAGGCATCCTCCAGCATCGTGGGGTCAAGCACGTTGATTTGCACCTCCATGCCACCCTTCTCGAAAAATCCCCTCACCAGAGCGGCCAGTAGCGCGGTGCCGCGCTCACCATCGAGCGTGGCCGGGTCGAAACGCAGGTTCAGGGCATAGCCGTTGGGAGACAAACGGGGTTCGATACAGGCGGCTGAATTGAGCGTTCGCCGGCCTTCCGCCCGCTGGGCAGGGCCCCCACCAGACCACCGAAAGCTACGTGGCAGGTGACCGAATAAAAGCCCGGCACATAGTTCCCGCCGCGTGTATTCTTATATCTCCCCAGGGCATTATAAAATATCTCCGCGACCTTTTTAGCATAGCCGTCGGGCAATTCATTATCATTACCATACTTAGGAACGGAGATAAGCTCCGCCCTCAATTCGGGATAAGATACAAAGTCAGCTCTAAGCGCTTTCAGCACCCGGCCCATGCTGTATTTCTCTTTGCGGAAGACCAGTTCACCCAGGGCGGCCAGTGAGTCGGCCACGTCGGCTACCCCCACACCCTGTACGCCGCTGGAGTTATATAAAGCGCCGCCCGCCGTGACGTCTTTGCCCTGTTCTATGCAGCCGTCAACCAGCATGGAGGAAAAAGGCGTGGGATGGTAATCCCGGTTGCCTTTCTCGACCACCTGTATATCCTGAACCAGCCGCCCGGTCACTTCATTTACCTGAGCCGTAAATGCTTCAATCACATCATCGATGGAATGGAATTTAGTTGGATCACCTATGGCAGCGCCCTCACGGCGCCGGTTGCCGAAGCGCCTGCCATGGTTGAGCGCCATCTCCAGGCAGACCGGGAGATTCACCAGCGCGGCGTCCGTGGAAAGAAAGCTCTTGCCGGGCAGCGCCAGCTCCACGCAGCCCACCACCGCGTAATCCCTGGCCTCCACCTCCGGATAGCCGTTGGCAACCAGGGAGCTTATAGAAGCTTCGTCATTGAAAAGCGCGGGAACACCGTTTCCCTTCTTAGCCACTTCGACTACCCTGTCTACGTAGCGGTCGGGCGAACCCCTGTGCACGCGGGCCTGGTAGTTGGGATCGCGCAGCCCGGATTCCTCCATAACGTCCAGCATGATATAGGTCAGCTCGTTGGTGGCATCCCTGCCTTCCCTGTCCATGCCGCCGATAATGCCGGCCTGTACCACCAGGTAGCCGCCATGGTACTGGCTTACGCTCTCCGAGAGCAGGAAAACGTGCTCGGCGGCCTTGGCCGAAAAGCAGAGCAGCAGTTCCCTGGCCTTCTCCGGCGTTATACGGCCATTCTCCAGGTCGTTCTTATAATAGGGGTAGAGGTACTGGTCCAGCCTGCCGAAGGAAACCGCCGAATTTATCCCCTCCAGGCAAACCGCCATGTGGGTCAGCCACAGCGACTGTAAAGCCTCATGCAGCGTATTTGCCGGGTCCAGCGGAACTCGCCGGCAGATGCGGGATATCTCAAGCAGCTC
>JAPLHJ010000220.1 GCA_026389675.1 Chloroflexota bacterium
CGTCGGCACCTACGCCACTGTACCACCAGGGATCGAAGCAAAGGCCTGTAAGGCGCTGGGTTTAGCGCACGCCCCGGTATCCAACCAGGTTATCCAGCGGGATCGTCATGCTCAGTTCATCGCCACGCTGGCCATCACCGCCAGTTCATTGGACAAGTTCGCCACGGAGATAAGGGCATTGCAGCGCACCGAGGTGCTGGAAGCAGAGGAGCCTTTTTCATCAGGGCAGACCGGATCTTCAGCTATGCCGCACAAGCGCAACCCAGAGCTGTGCGAGCGCGTCTGCGGGTTAGCCAGGCTGATAAGGGGCCATTCCGTCACTGCGCTCGAGAATGTGGCGCTCTGGCACGAACGCGATATCAGCCATTCGTCCAACGAACGCGTCATACTACCCGATTCCTGCCTGGCGCTCGATTACATTTTGAATATCTTTACAGGAGTCATGCAAGGGCTACAGGTCTACCCCGAAAATATGAAGCGCAACCTCGAGATTACCCAGGGCCTGGTCTTTTCGCAAAACGTCATGCTGGCACTGGTGGGCAAAGGCCTTAGCAGGCAGGAAGCTTATAAGCTGACCCAGCGCAACGCCATGCAAGCCTGGAAAACACGTACCCCGTTCCTGAAACTGCTGAAGGCTGATAACGAGGTTATGCAACATTTGAACTCAAAGGAACTGGCATCCATCTTCGATTACCGCCATTTTGTCAAGCATGTCGATACTATCTTTGAGCGGCTTGGCCTGCTCAAGAGTAAAAATAGGACCGCAATAAAAAAATAGGAGTTATGCATTGAATACTGTACTTGATACCGCACTAAGGCTACCGCTCTTTGGCAAGGGCAAGGTCAGAGATACTTACGTCACGGGCAACCACCTGCTGATGATAGCTACGGACCGTATCTCTGCTTTCGATGTAGTTTTGCCCACCGGGATACCTGATAAAGGCATCGTTTTAAACCAGCTCTCTGTTTTCTGGTTCGGCAAGACTTACCACATCATGCATAATCACCTGGTGGAATCGATGGAAAGCCACCGTGCCCTGACCAAATACACCATCGGCAAAACACCTTTGCCGGAGTGGCTGAGGGGGCGCTCGATGGTCGTGCTGAAGGCCGAGCGCATCCCGGTTGAATGCGTTGTACGCGGGTATATCTCGGGTTCGGCCTGGGCCGAGTATAAGAAATCGGGGACCATCAGCGGGCGTAAAGTTCCCTCCGGCCTGAAAGAGAGCCAGCAGCTCCCCGAGCCGCTATTCACGCCCACTACCAAGGCCGATACCGGTCATGACATACCGTTAAAGGCCAAGCAGCTTATCGACCTGGTCGGGGAAAAAGCAGCCCGTAAGCTTGAGGAAAAAAGCCTGGCTTTATACATTTTTGCGCGGGCTTACGCGATGGAACGCGGCATCATCATCGCGGATACCAAATTTGAATTCGGATATTACGACAGGGAGATAATCTTGATCGACGAGGCGCTCACTCCTGATTCCAGCCGTTTCTGGGACGCCGGGCTTTATGAGCCGGGTCAAGCCCAGCCCAGCTATGATAAGCAACCGGTCAGGGACTGGCTGGTTAAGTCCCGCTGGGACAAAAAGGCCGCGGCGCCGGCGCTGCCTCCCGCTGTCATAGAGGCCACCGCGGAACGCTACCGGGACGCCTACTACTTTTTGACCGGGAGGAAGCTGAAAAATGTATATAGCTAAGGTCTATATAACGCTCAAGCCCACGGTAAATGACCCTCAGGGCCTGACCATCAAGGGGGCGTTGCACACCCTCGGCTTCTCTACGGTGCAAGAGGTGCGGGCCGGCAAGTATATTGAGATCTTGAGATCAAAATAGAAGAAAATGACCTGGCCAAAGCCCGTGCCGAGGTGCAGGACATGTGCAAAAAGCTGCTGGCCAACACCGTCATCGAGAACTTCCGCTTCGAGCTTGAACCGTTAAAAGCTTCTTAAGCGGTCAGGGCAGCGTGTATTTCACCCTCAATAGCGCGCCGTCAAGGCAAAGCTGGTCGGCTTTGCTGTCCCAGTTGGTAGATGTGAAGAACTGCGCCCGGAACTGACATCTCGACTGCGCGTTATTCATCAATTGCTGTACTATGTTGTTACCGTTGCTGTCCAGCGTAACGTCAAGCGTGAGCGAGGTATCGCCCGTCTCCGTCAATTTCAGGCTCCCTACCGGAACTGCCATCGACTCATAGGCAATCCTGCCCGCGCTCTCTAATGACCCGTATTGATATAGATAAACCTCCAGCGCCCCCATGTTGCCCCAGTTTGCCTTGCTATAAGTCGGGGTGCCCAGCGCCGTATTACCGGTCAGATCAAGCACCGCCTCCGAGATAACTGCAGAGGGCGGAAGCGACGTCAGGTCGAAGCTGAGAAAGGCGCGGCTGGCAAAGTTTGCCGCATTGTCGCCGGCGCAAACCGCGCTGGATTTCGTATAGGTGGCAAAGCTTTTTACCAGCGACCCGCTTTCGGCCTGGACCAGGCTGAGAGCTACAACACGTTCCCCCTGTGGTGTGACTCTAAATGAATTAGTAACGGGCTGGTTTGAAGTTGCGATTACACTACCGGGTACAACGGTAAAAGTGGCTGCAGCCGGTGGTTGTACTTTATCGGGGCCGGGCTCAGCCGGGAAAGGCCGGATATAAATACAACCCGTCATTATCACCAGCGCAACGGCCAGAGCTATGAGAAGCTGTCGCATGAAACGTCCCCCGTAAATACAGAATTCAATACCCTGATACAAAAAACGGAAAAAGGCCCGTAAAGTTTATGCGGGTAAAATGTAGCCGCCCTGCCTACTCGGGAAGAATATATCGCACCGTCAGCTTGGGATTGCCGGAACCCACATCCAAATAGTTGGCTGAGGTTTGATACATGTTAGATTGATATCCACCATTTGTATAGTCCTGGCGGCTGTAGTAATAGTATTTTTCGAACTGCATCCGCACCTGGAAGCGGTTATCGCCCGCATCGACGCGTTTCTGAACGGCAATGACAAAGTCCGGCGAGGTAAAGGGTTTATCGGGCACCATGGTCGACACTACATTGTAACTCCACCTGTACAAATACCCTGCCGGTACAATTATCATGTAGTCGCTCGGTCGCAGAGAGCTGCCGTATTGTTGATTATAGATATCAAGTGCTCCCTGCCAGGGGAAGGGCGAATTTACGACAACAGTATTGGTAAGGTCAAGGTCAACAGTTTTAATGATCGCACCCCGCGGGACGGCGGAAAGATCAAAGCTGAGGAATCCCTGCATCTGCACCTGCAGCTCGTTTTCGCCGACCGTAACTGCATCCAGCACCACCTTATCTTTTCGCACCGTGCCGTCCTCGGCGGCTATTGAATATAAAGCCAGCGTGTAAAGATGCAACGGGGTGACGGTTACCTTGGTGCTGGCAGTTACCACGCCTTCGTCATTTCGGCCAAAGATGGTGTAAACGGTATCTTGTAGCGGCTGTACCGTCCGGCTGCCGCTCATGGAAACGTCGCCTATATCCGGGTCGATCCTCACGCTGCCATAGCCGGAAACGTCCCAGCTAAGATTGGTCCAGTCACCTTCCGTGATACCCGGGGGAGTCGCCGTAAAGACCCTGACGGACATCTTCTCGGGACCGCCGGGGATAAGGACGCTTACATTGGTACCCACCTCGTCGGACCAGTTGCCGTAGTTGTCCTGCGCCCTGAACCAGATGGTATGTGTTCCCGCGATCAGCTTATCCGTCTCAAATGAGGCGAGCTGGCTGAGGTTACCGTTGATACTGGAGCGCCAGGTATAAGCAACAATCTGTCCGGTCGATGATACGGCATGCCCGGCAAACGCTACTTTTTCGCCGACAAACACCTGTGGGGCTGAAACCGAATCGATATAAGCCAACGGGGCCAATTTGGTATTCACTGCCGGCCGCGCGCAACCCGCAATCATGACCATACCTAATAGTATGGCTAAAGCAGCCTTCTTCAAATTGACACCTCCATATACGTTATGTTTATCACAATCTAACATTGTAGTCACAGCTTGTCAATATGACCCCTTACTCATTTTCTTCTTCACATAATTTATCACAGCGGTCATGGTTTCGCCGGCCTTGCCCTCGATGCGCACAGCAGCCTTAGAATCCATGGGTGTAGCGCCGATGTTGATGATCACGAGTTTGGCGCCCGCGTCGCAGGCATACACGGGTATTTGAGCGGCCGGGTACACGACCAGGGTTGAGCCGATGACGATGCACAGGTCGCTCTGCGCGGCCCGCCTGGCTGCTTCGCTCAGCACCGCTTGCGGCAGTGATTCACCGAAAAACACGGCGTCCGGCTTGAGTATGCCGCGGCAATGCTCGCATACCGGCAGTTCCTCAACGGCCAGCCTGGCCAGAATCTCGGCCATCGGCCAGCGCCGGTGGCAACCCAGGCAACGCACAAACTGCATATTGCCGTGCAGCTCAAAGACTATCCCGGGGGAATTGCCCGCCAACTGGTGCAGGTTATCGATATTCTGCGTGACTATGCAATCGAGCCTGCCCAGCTTTTCCAGCTCGGCGATGGCGTAATGGGCAGCATTGGGCTTGACGTCCTTGACCAGCCCTCCCTCGGCCAGCATCTTCCATTGCATCTTCCTGACCTCCGGGCGGGCGATGAACCGCTGTATGGTGAAATCCTCGGGATCCATCTTGGTCCAGATGCCGTCCTTGCCGCGGAAATCCGGTATGCCCGACTCAGTGCTGATACCGGCGCCGGTGAAAACGACTATGCGTTTGGACTCCAGGATAAGCTCCGCTACCTGTTCAGCCATGGCTTCTAAATCTGCGTTAAGCATAATCTGCAACTCCGCTAATTCAGGCTATTATCCGGTTGGCTAAAGAAATTATACACAGTTCAGCCCCCTCTGTTATATTATTACCGTCATGGCCTGTACACCTGATATTAAAGCGTATTTGCAGGACAAGCTCAAGACCCGTTTCATAGGGCGGGAATTAAAATACGTGGAAACGGCCACTTCAACACAGGATGTAGCTAAGGAACTGGCTGAGCAGGGCGCCGCTGAGGGCACGGCGGTGATTGCGGGTCAGCAGCGATCCGGACGCGGCAGGATGGGCAGATCGTGGCTTTCACCCGCGGGGGGACTGGCCACCTCCATCATCCTGCGTCCGTCCATGGCCTCTGTGTACCTGCTTCCGGCCATCTGCTCGTTGGCCGTATACCGCACACTGGGGAAGCTGGGCATTAAAGCCGGCATAAAATGGCCCAACGATGTGCTCATCCAGGGAAAAAAGGCCTGCGGCATACTCATTGAGCACAGCCTGACGGCGGGTGAACTGAGGTATTCGATCGTGGGCATAGGCATAAACGTCAATTTCGATACCGGCAGCTATCCCGAAATAGCGGACATAGCCACCTCGCTCTCCGCGCAACTGGGCCGCGAGTTGTCCATCGCTGAAGTGACGCTGCGCCTTTATACGGAACTTGAAGCTATCTACACCCGTACCGGCGAACCGGACCGCATAATCGATGAATGGTCAAAGCATATGGTCACCATTGGGCAGATGGTCAGCGCGGATTTCCACGGCAGCAGGATCGACGGCAGGGCGGAAGGGGTCAACCGGCAGGGCAACCTGGTGGTGCGACTCAGCGACAGGTCGATTAAAGAGATAGTAGCCGGTGACGTTACTATCAG
>JAPLHJ010000124.1 GCA_026389675.1 Chloroflexota bacterium
CCAGCTTGAGGAGATGGGTCTGCTTTCCAAGATCGACCGCACCGAACTGGCCCTTTATTGCCAGGCTTATGCCAGGTGGAAAAAGGCCGAGGCTGTTATCAACGAGAAAGGCGAGCTCTACAAGACGCAGAGTGGCAACGTCATCACCTCGCCTATGTTGTGGGTGGCCAACAAGGCCATGGAGCAGTGCCACAAATTCCTGACCGAGTTCGGCATGACACCTGCCAGCCGCGGGAGGATCAGCGTGGCCAGGCCAGGTGAAGACGACGGTTGGAATAAACTGCTCGATTTCTGCAAAGAAAAGACAAATGTGTAATGAGAAGAAATTTCAGCGAAGCACGCGCCCGCAGAGCTGTCGAATTTATCCAGAAGCTCAAGCATACTAAGGGAGAGTACGCAGGCCACAACTTCATCCTCCAGGACTGGCAGCGGGATAAAATTATCCGCCCGTTATTCGGCACCGTAAACCCGGACGGCACGCGTCAATATAGAACCTGTTACGTGGAGTTGCCGCGCAAGAATGGCAAGACCACCATCGCCTCGGCCATCGCCCTCTACCTGCTGTACGCAGATAGCGAAGCAGGCTGTGAAATCTATAGTGCAGCCAACGACAGGCAGCAGGCGGCTTTGGTTTTCAACGAAGCGGCAGCCATGGTGCGGCAGGAACCTAACCTTTTTAACATCTCCAAGATCATCGATAGCCAGAAGCGCATCGTCTACCACAGGTTTAATTCATTTTACTGTGCGATATCGGCCGAGGCCTATACCAAGTGGGGCATAAATGCTCACGGCATTATTTACGATGAGCTGCACGCAGCGCCCGACCGTGATCTGTGGGACACGTTGACGACCTCGACCGGATCACGACGCCAGCCCTTAACGCTGGTAATCACCACGGCCGGCTTTGACCGCAACTCGATCTGCTGGGAGCAGCACAATTACGCCTTAAAGGTTCAAAACGGAATAATCCAGGATTCGACCTTTCTGCCGGTGATCTTTTCTGCTCCCGAGGATGCAGACTGGAAGGACGAAAAGGTCTGGAAGTCGAGCAATCCGGCGTTGGGAACCTTCCGCAATATCGACGAGATGCGGACGCTCTGCAAGAAGGCACAGGAGACCGCTGCGCTGGAAATGACCTTCAGAAGGCTGTATTTAAATCAATGGGTGAACTCAGTTGAAAGCTGGCTGCCCATGGATGCCTGGGACACCTGCAACAGCAAGGTCAATGTGGAGAAGTTACAGGGTCGGACCTGTTACGCCGGCCTTGACCTGGCCAGCACGACCGACCTCACCGCCCTGGCACTGGTTTTCATAGATAACGACGGCACACTTGATGTGCTGGTGCACTTCTGGATACCAGGTGATACCGCTGTAGAAAGAGAGAAGCGGGACAGGGTGCCCTATCGAGCCTGGGCGAAAGAGGGCCTGATCACGTTCACAGAGGGCAACGTTATCGATTATAAATATATCCAGCACACGCTTGAACAGTTAAGAGAGAAGTACGATATCGCCGAGGTTGCCTTTGACCGCTGGGGCGCCACCAAATTGGTGCAGGATTTAACTGATGCCGGCTTCTTAATGGTGCCATTCGGACAGGGATTCGCCTCCATGAGCCCTCCAACTAAGGAATTGATGAACCTGGTACTCAGCAAGAAGATCAGACATGGCGGGAATCCAGTACTGAGATGGAACTGCGACAACCTGGTGGTCAGGACTGATCCGGCCGGTAATATCAAGCCGGACAAGGAGAAATCGACCCAAAAGATCGACGGCATGGTGGCGCTCATTATGGCCATCGACCGGGCCAGCCGGCACAGCAAACTGGTCGGCGCCTCCATCTATGAGGATAAAGGCATGGTTACCCTTTAGGTGCTTTGAATGAAGAACCCGTTATTAACGTGGATTGAAAAACGCTTTAATTTAACCCGCATGGAACCATGGAAACCGTTGATCTCGTACGGCAGCGCCACCGGTATCCATGTTTCAGAGAACACTGCGCTCAGGTCAACGGCCGTGTGGGCCTGCGTCAAGCTACTGTCCGAGACCATCGCCTCACTACCTTTGATAGTCTACCGCCGGCTTACTCCCAGGGGGAAAGAGCGGGCAGCAGGTCACCCGCTTTATAAACTCTTGCATGATGCGCCCAATCCCGAGATGACCTCCTATACCTTCCGCGAGGTTATGCAGGGA
>JAPLHJ010000196.1 GCA_026389675.1 Chloroflexota bacterium
AACAAGATCTGAACTGGTTATACCTGTAAAGATGGGTGGGCGCGTGTTGGGTGTGCTGGATATAGAAAGCGCAGAGGTGGACGGGTTTGATGAGGCCGACGTATTTACGGCCCAGACCCTGGCGGACCAGCTTGCCGTAGCTATTGAGAATGCCCGCCTTTACCAGGAAACCAGGTCTATGGCCGTTACCGAGGAACGCAACCGTATGGCACGTGAAATCCATGACACCCTGGCGCAGGGCTTCACGGGCATTATCCTGCAGCTCGAGGCCACGGAACAGGCGCTGGGTGAGACCAACGACGACGTGCAGAAGCACCTCAACCAGGCGCGCAGCCTTGCCCGCAAGAGCCTGGCTGAAGCACGCCGCTCGGTGTGGAACCTCAGTCCGCAGGCGCTGGAACAGCTCAGGCTCGATGAAGCCATTAAACATGAGGTCGACAGGTTCAAACATGACAACGGCATAGACGCCACGTATACACAGTACGGGGAAAGGCGCGATATTCCGCCGGAGATGGGGACTGCCATATTCCGAATTTGCCAGGAGTCGCTGGCTAACGTTGCCAAGCATGCTCAGGCAACTAATGTGGAGGTTGTCCTCGATTTTGAGGGTTCGGAGATAGACTTGATTATAAAGGATAATGGCACGGGATTTGACCTTGAAAACGACGGTAAGGTGGGAAGGAGCGGGGGTTTTGGCCTGATAAGCATGCGCGAGAGGGCGCTGGGGCAGAACGGTAAATTCGATGTGCAGAGCGAAAAAGGCAGTGGTACCGTGATAAAAGTTTCTTTCCCGCTGGCTTAGGAGGTTTATAAGTGGAGGAAATAAGGATATTGATTGTTGATGATCACCCTGTCGTCAGGGAAGGGATCGGTTCAATGCTGCAGAAGGAAGCTGATTTCAAGGTAGTTGGCGAGGCCTCCAATGGCCTTGAGGCTGTCGAGAAAGCCCGCGAGTTGACTCCCGACGTCGTGTTGATGGATTTGCGCATGCCGGAGATGGATGGTGTGGAAGCGATCAGCAGGATCAAGGCGGAAAAACCGGAAGTTAAATTCATCATCCTCACCACTTACTCGGATGACGAATATATTTTCAAGGGAATTGCGGCAGGCGCGAGGGCCTACCTGCTCAAGGACGCGCCGCGTGAGGAGCTTTTTAAGGCCATCCGGATGGTATCGCGAGGTGAATCACTTATCCAACCGGTGGTCGCATCGCGTGTTCTGGATAAGCTGGCCGAATTGTCACGTAAAACCCCGGCGGGAGATACTTTGTCTGACCGTGAAATTGAAGTTTTACGGTTGATGGCTGGCGGCGAGTCGAATAAAGATATAGCTGACCACCTGTCTATTACGCAAAGCACTGTGAAAACGCATATCACCAGCATATTCCAGAAGCTGAACGTCACAACCCGCACGGAAGCCGTAACGAACGCACTGAAAAAAGGGATAATCCAACTTTAATCATACTTTAGTATGATTTTTCATCATCGTAAAGGTTGACCGGTATGTCAACCGTATTATATTTAAAACCGGACTATATCCCGATTATGCCTTTGCTTAGAATACTATAGACTGTACATAGTGTTATTTAAGACCAGTCAGAATGTGTTTAAATTTAGAAAGGTGATAAATGGAAGAACCGATAAGAGTCATGATTACCGATGACAACGAGGTGGTGCGCGAAGGTCTCAAGAGCATCTTCGAGGCCCAGAAAGACATATTAGTTGTAGGACAGGCAGTCGATGGACAGGACGCTGTTGAAAAAGCCGGGAAGCTGCAGCCGGACGTAATCCTGATGGATGGCCAGATGCCCCGGATGGACGGTCCCACAGCTATCAGGGCGATCAAGAAGATCATGCCGGATGTGAAGATACTATTCCTCACGGTTTACGGAGATTACGCTGGTGACGCGCTGGCCGCTGGCGCAAGCTGGTACCTGACCAAGGACTGCCGCCGCCAGGATCTGCTCGAGGCTATCAGGGCTTTGGCGCAGAGCGCGCGCCTCAAGGTCAGGCAGGCCGGTTAAAGTTCCGGAATATTAATAAAAGCCCCGCTTGTAGAAGCGGGGCTTTTTTACTGGCGTAAAGTTACGGAATGGTTTTACCGTGTAAGCCGGGAGCTGATAAAAACGCCCAGGCACAATACTGAGGCGGCCAGGAAGAACCAGCCGAGCAGCCATACCAGCCTGTTCTCTTTAACCGGGAGAAACAGGAAGCTGACTCCCAGCAGGATAAAGGCTAAGCCGAAGAGATCCGCGTCAGGCAGCGTTTTGAAGGCAATGATCAAGCTAAACATATCTTTGTCCAATCATTTTTTCTGCTGCGCTGCTTTAACTTCCTCCACCAGCGCACGGCGGTCGACCTTGCCGCTGGCCAGCAGCGGCAGCAGCGGGCGCACCTCGATCTGCTTGGGTATCTTGTAGTTGGCTAAGTGCTTCTTGCACAGTTCGCGTACAGCATCGGCGTCCACAGTCATGCCTGGCACCGGCATGATGAAAGCCTTGCCCACTTCCTGCCATGTCTCGTCAGGTATGGGGACGACCGTTACAAAGGCCACGCCGGGATATTGCTCGATGACAGCCTCGATCTCTCGGGGATAGACATTATAGCCGCCCGATTTGAACATCTCCTTGGTGCGGCCTACGATCTTGATATAGCCGCGGCTGTCCATGGTTGCCAGGTCGCCGGATTTCAGCCAGCCGTCCTTGGTCAGCGTTTCCGCAGTGGCTTCCGGTCGGTTCCAGTACCCTTTCATGATCAGGTCGCCCTTCATCCATATCTCGCCTACCTGGCCTTTGGGCACTTCCGTACCGCGGCTGTCGACGAGTTTGATTTTGAAAGGAGGATAGCACCTGCCGGCCGTCTGTATGAGATCCTCTATGGAGTCTCCAGGTTTTGAGTAGGTAATGAAGCCGGCATTCTCAGTCTGCCCGTAACCGGTCATCAGCGTAGCCCCTGTTTTCGACAACCTTTTGACCATCTCTTCCGAGGCTGCCGAACCTGCCCAGATTATGGTCTCCAGGCTGGACTGGTCGTAGCTGTCGTAATCCGGTAGCATAAATTGTAGCATGAACATGGCGGGCACCTGTCCCATGAAGGTAACCTTCTCATCCTGTATGGTTTTTAGCGTGGCCGCAGGGTCGAAACGGTCCATCAGCACGATAGTCGAACCCCAGTGCAGGCCGCCCATGGCGAGCTCTACGGCGCAGGCAACATGGTTGATGGGGAAATGGATGAGTGATTTGCCCTCACCACGCTTACCGGTCTGGGCGAGGAAGTGCTCGTTCTGAGCGGCAGCGCTGGCGATGATATTCTTGTGGGTCAGCAAAGCTCCTTTGGGCTTGCCGGTCGTACCTGATGTGTAAATGATGAGCGCCGGGTCGTCAGCCTTCACCTCTTTAATGCGCTTGCCCAGGGCGGCATCTAAATTGCTGCGGTCCTTAGCGAGCTCCGCCTCCCAGTTCAGCGTGCCTTCCCAGGCATTGTCAATGATGACCAGGTGCTCAAGTCCGGGGTTGGCCTCTTTCAGGGCAACGACATCGTCCTTATAGTCGCGCATCAATGCATCGTAATTCCGCACTATGAATCCAACCTTTGGCTTGGCATCGCCTACCATGTAGAGGAATTCATCGCGCGTATAGCGCGGGTTAAGCCCGAACCAGATGCCTCCCACCATGGCTGTGGCCATGTAGGTGTAGAAGAACTCGTCGCGGGCGGCACAGAGAGTAAAGACCCTGTCGCCTTTCTTAACTCCAAGTTCAAGTAATAGTTTGGCTACCCTGAGTGTTTTATCGTAAAACTCTTTATAGGTGACCCGCTTGTCCTTGAAAATCAGGGCCTCTTTATCGGGGAATTTGTCCGCCCAGCGCCTAACGTATTGCCAGATAAGTTTTTCTTCTGCCATGATGTCTGCCTCCTGTATTAAATAATAATGCTAACCGGTGATATCGAATTTGGGGGCTCCGGCCTCCGGCACGTAGTGCGGCGGTCTTTTCTCAATCGCCGCCGTAATGCCTTCAGCCATATCCGGGGATATCTGGTTCCTCTCCCACAATTCAGATTCGAACAGGTACAGGTCCGACATACGCGCTACCGAAGCGGCATTGACCTGTTTTTTAGCGATGCGCAGGCCCAGCGGGCCGCGCGTAAGCAGCTTTTGCGCCAGTTCCTGCGCGGCGGGCACCAACTGCTCCAGGGGTACCACCCTGCTTACCATGCCAATCCGGTAGGCCTCCTCAGCGTTGACCGGGTCGCCGGTCATGATGAGCTCCTTGGCTTTGGCAGGGCCGAGCAGGGCTACGAAACGCGGCGTGGCGCCCCAGCTCAGAAACACGCCAAGGTTTATTTCCGGAACGCCCATTTTGGCGTTATCAGCCGCTATCCGGAAGTCGCAATTCATGGCGATGCACAATCCGCCGCCCATGCAGGGGCCGTTGATGGCAGCTATGGTTATCTGCTCAAGGTTCTCAATGGCCGTCATCAGGTCATGTGAGAAAAGCTGCCAGATCCTCTCGTTGGGCAGTTCCTTCTGCGAGGCATGCTCTTTAAGCGACTCCCTTCTAAAATCGAAGCCTCCCGAGAAAGCGCGCCCTCCGCCCGTGAAGATAATCACCCTCGTCTCAAGGTCATAGCGGAACTCGGCCATCAGGTCCCGGAGTTCGAGAAACATCCGGGTACTAAGCGTATTAAGTTTATCGGGACGGTTGA
>JAPLHJ010000030.1 GCA_026389675.1 Chloroflexota bacterium
AAGGCAAGAAACAACTGGGCGTGCACACCGAACTGATGTCTGACGGCATTGTTGAGCTGATAAAGCTGGGCGTGATAGACAACTCAAAGAAAAAGATAGACCGCGGCAAGACCGTGGCGACTTTCTGCATGGGCCGCAAAGAAACCTATGATTATATACACGATAATCCCGCAATCGAGTTCCGCACGATCGAATATACCAATAACCCCCTGGTGATTGCACAGCATGATAATATGGTGGCTATTAATAGCGCTCTGGAGATCGATCTGACGGGCCAGGCTACCGCAGAGTCGATAGGCAAGACCTTTTACAGTGGTGTGGGTGGCCAGGCGGATTTCATGCGCGGCGCCATCCTGTCACGTAACGGCAAGACTATTTTGACAATTCAGTCTACCGCCCAGGACGATTCGGTATCCAGGATAGTGCCCTTCCTCAGCGAAGGCTGCGGCGTAACCATGATAAGGGGCGATATACACTACGTTGTCACCGAATACGGCATTGCCTATCTGCACGGCAAGAATATACGCGAGAGGGCTATGGAATTGATCGCTATTGCTCACCCAAAATTCCGCCCTGGGTTGATTGAAGAAGCCAAAAAGCTAAACCTTATTTATAAAGACCAGGCTTTTGTGCCAGGCAAGCGCGGCGAATACCAGGAGTCGATAGAAACTTATAAGACAACAAAATCCGGGCTGCAGTTGCTTTTCCGGCCGCCGAAAATCAGCGATGAACCGCTGGTCAAGGATTTCTTTTATTCGCTATCTGACCAGAGCCTCTACCGCCGCTTTATCTCCAGCAGGAAGGACATGCCGCATGAACGGCTGCAGGAATTCGTGGTGATCGACTATATGCAGGAATTAGTGATCCTGGCAACCAGGGGAAGCGAGGACAACGAGGAAGTGGTGGGGATAGGTCAATACGGGATAGGTCAGGACGTACACAGCGCCGAGGTTGCCTTTGCCGTGCGTGATAAAGAGCAGAAGCAAGGGATAGGCACCGAGTTGCTGAACTACCTGATTTTCCTGGGCAAGAGGAATGGCCTGCTGGCCTTTGTCGCTGAGGTATTATATGAGAATAGGCCGATGCTGACCGTCTTTCAAAGGGCTGGTTTTAAGGTGGTAAGCAGTGGGGAAGGCCTGTATTACCTGAAGTTAACCTTATAAAGATAACAAAATAAGGCAAGGAGGTGAGTTATATGGATTTATCCTGGTGGCGGGACCTGGTCATTGTAATCTGGGGTGCCATAACCACTGCTGCAGTGATATGTATTTGCATACTCGTGTGCCTGCTCTATAAAAAGCTGGTTCCGCTGGTTAAGGATGCAGATATTGTCGTTGGCAAGGTGGGCGATGTTATTGATTATACAAAAGAAGAGGTCATCAGTCCGGTAGTGCAATTCACCTCGGCTGCACAGGGTATAGTGCAGGGCATTACCCTTATCGCTGATATTTTCAAGAAGAAGGAGAAGTAAAATGGATAGGGATTCGGGATCCGGATTTTTCGCTGGTTTGATAATGGGCGCCCTGGTAGGGGTAGTGGTGGGATTCCTGTATGCGCCGCAGGAAGGAAAGGAAACACGCCGGTTAGTTAAAGAAAAAGCAGGATTGGTAAAAGAGAGAGCTTCCAAAGTTGCCAGCCGTGTGAGAGATGTGGTGCAGGACCGAATGGAAAAGGAGGAGGAATAAATCCGTATCTCAATCCAATATAAAAATGATGCGTGCCAGTCCGCATCAGCCGCAGGGTTGATGGCAATCTTTGCAGGGCAGTGGAGCACCACTACGGATAGGAAAGCGGAGATATTACTATGAACTCTGAAATCAGCCCGTTGAAAAAATACCGGCGGCCTGTGCTGGTGCTGATTGCCATTGTACTGGTACTTTGGTTGACGTGGGTATCCATGGCTGTACTCATCCCATTCCTGATGGGCATATTGCTGGCTTACCTGATGATGCCGCTGGTCAGGTGGCTTGAGGGTATGCTGCCGCCCAAAGCGAAAGCGCAAAGAGCGAAGCGGGTACTTTCAATAGTCATTGTGTTCGTTGTTTTCACAGCGCTACTGGTCTTTTTCACTATCTATATCGGGTCAGCCCTGGGCGCAGCCTCCACCATGCTGTTGAATAAGGCGCCGCAGTTTATTTCGCAAGGACTCGGGCAAATCAATGGGTGGCTCAGCACCTTTAAGGGCAACCTTCCACTCACAGTTTCGGCACAAATGGAAACATTCATTGCCGGGTTAGGCCCGACAACCGGCAAGTTCCTGCAGGATTTCGTGGTAGGCAGCATGGCAATCATTCCGGCTACCCTGCCTACCATCCTCGGCTTTTTCACATTACCGTTCTTCCTCTTCTTTGTGCTGATGGATTACGAGTCGTTCATAAAATTTTTCTACGATATACTGCCGGAGAAATCAGCGCAACGGGCCGGTGATATACTCGGTATTATCGGCAACGTTATGGGACGCTATATACGTTCCACTATAGTGCTGAGCATTATTGCCGGAGCCCTGGTATTCCTGGGTCTGCTGGCCCTTAGGATTGAGCATGCGGCCGCGCTGGCGGCGTTGACTGCCCTAACCCAGTTTATCCCCATAATCGGCCCGGTTATTTCAGGTTTGATAATAGTGATTATTACTCTTGCCCTGCAGCCTGAGATGGTGATCTGGGCAGTGCTGGTATTTATAGTTGCTCAGGTTATATTAAATAGCGTTTTTGGTAACTGGATACAAGGGAAATATATGAAGTTGCATCCCGCCGTCATTATGGTTTTACTAGTAGTCGGCGGCTACATAGCCGGGTTCTGGGGTATGATACTGGCATTGCCGGTCGGCGCCACGATCTGGGAGATCATAAAGTATTTCCGCATTGCAGGGACGGCAGAAAAGATCGAGACCTGATTTGAGCTTGACAGTCAAATTCTCATAATGTATCATTTGCGTTTGGTATATCTTGCCCGTAGATTGTTATAAATTTGCGAGTTAATTGTTTGCATCTTTCGCAATCCGGTTTTCTTTCTCATTATGTTAAGGGATCAAGCTAAAATACTATAGAAAATAATACAAGGAGGATTAGCAAAACAAGAGTATGGCAGACAAACCCGAAGAGAAAAAAGCCACTATCACCTCTATGTCGGTGGAGAACCGTAAGTTTCCACCGTCCAAGGAATTCACCAAGAATGCTTATATCAAGAGCATGGCGGAGTACAAGAAGATCTACAAACGCTCCATAGATGATATGGAGGGCTTCTGGGCAGAACAGGCGGCTCAGATCGACTGGTACAAGAAATGGGACAAGGTACTTGTCAGCGATTTTAAAAATGGCAAGCACGAATGGTTTTTGGGCGGCAAACTCAATGTATCCTACAACTGCCTTGATAGGAACCTGACTACCTGGCGCAAGAACAAGGCAGCTATCATCTGGGAGGGGGATATCGGAGATTCCCGCACCTACACATACGAACAGCTCTGGCATGAGGTCAATAAAGCAGCCAACATGCTTAAAAAGCAGGGCATCAAGAAGGGCGACCGCGTTACCATTTATCTCCCTATGATACCGGAGTTGGCAATCGCCATGCTGGCCTGCACCAGGATCGGCGCCATCCATTGCATAGTATTCGGTGGATTTTCCGCTGATGCTCTCAAAGACAGGATCGTTGACAGTGAATCCACGCTGCTTATTTCTGTGGACGGCTATTACCGCGCCGGCAAGGTCATCAACAGCAAAGCCAATGCTGACCAGGCTCTGCAGTCCTGCCCGAAATGCAAGAAGATGATCGTAGTTAACCGTGCCAACAACAATGCCCCGATGGTTGCCGGACGTGATATCTCCTGGAATGACGAGATGGCACAGGATGATGTCAGGAAGTTTTGCGAGCCCGAAAAGATGGATGCTGAAGACCCTCTGTTCATCCTTTACACCAGCGGCAGCACCGGCAAACCCAAGGGCGTTCTGCATACCACCGCCGGCTACCTGCTCTATGTCATGACCACTTTTAAATGGATCTTCGATTACAAAGACGAAGACACTTTTTGGTGCACGGCTGACATCGGCTGGGTCACCGGTCACAGCTACATAGTTTACGGCCCGCTGGCACAGGGCGCT
>JAPLHJ010000167.1 GCA_026389675.1 Chloroflexota bacterium
TGATAAAAGGCGATGAACTGGCCACTATCACTATTTCATTAGCCAACCAGCTTCTGCGTTACGTTAGGGAGACCAATCCGGGGGTGAAGCTTCCCGAGGTCTGCTATAAGGTGTAAATACCCGGCCGACAGCAAGACATGGACGATGAATTAAAAGCCTTCATAGATGCTAAATTTCAGTTGCCCCCCCTCGAGGGCGCTGATAAGACCTGCTCCCTCGAAGAGGCGGTCAGGAGAAATGTCAATCCCGGTATGTCCATCCATTTTGCCGGCAGGAGCGGCGCGCTCTTTTACCAGCTGGTGCGTGAGTTCTGGGGCAAGAAAGGCGATTTCACCGTCATCAGCCCCTACGTATCGGCCCTGCTGCTGGCGCTTATCCGCGGCGGGCTGATGAAGAAGGCCATCACCAGCTTTACCGGTAATACCTACCCCACACCGGGACCCAACCCGCTGGTGCAGAAGGCCTACATCTCAGGGTCTGTGGAGTTCGAGAACTGGAGCATGCTCACCATCACCCAGCGCCTGCTGGCCGGCGCCCTGGGATGGGATTTCATCCCGACGCGTTCGCTCATCGGCAGTTCCATGGCCGAGGAGAACAAGCAGGATTTCATCATCCTGAATTCTCCTTTTGGGGATGGCGGGCAGAGCGGCCTGATGAAACCGTTGCGTCCGGATGTTACCTTCGTACATGGCTTGGCGGCCGACCGCAGCGGCAACACCATCCTTCCCTATCCCCTTGGGGTTGACGCCTTTGGCGCCTGGGCAGCCAGGGAGGCTGTGGTCGTCAGCGTGGAGCATGTGGTACCGACCGATTATATCCGCAGCCATGCCCACCTGGTGCGTATACCCTCCTACATGGTAAAGGCGGTCTGCGAAGTGCCCTGGGGCGCGCATCCGGGAGGCCTGCCCAATTGCGGCATACCTCAGTACGAAGGCTACTTCGACGATTACGAGTTCGCCACGCTCATAAAGGATGCCTCCATGGATGAGACGCGCTTCATGAGCTTCATCAGAGAATGGATCCTCAATTGCCGGGATCACAAGCAATACCTGGACAAGCTGGGCAAGGATAAATTGCGCTACCTCAAGGACAAGGCCAAGCCGCATTCGTGGGTGGTCGAGACCCTGGCCGCCGTGCCCCATGTAGAATTTAAGCGGGAATCCAACCAGCTTGAACGCATGATTGTTGCCGGCAGCCGCTATATCGCAGACCTGTGCCAGGCAAGAAACTACCGAACGATTCTGGCCGGTGTGGGGTTGGCCAACCTGGCTGCTTGGATGGCGGCCTACCGCCTCAGGGACCTTAAATACGATATCGACCTGGTGGCTGAGAATGGTATGTACGGGTATATGCCGGTGCCCTCAGACCCAACCGGGTTCAGCATGCACAACCTGCCTTCCTGCAAAATGCTGACCAATATCGAAACTGCCCTGGGAGTGCTGGCCGGCGGATCAGCCGCCTCCTGCCTGGGAGTGCTGAGCGCTGCCCAGATAGACGGGCACGGTAACGGCAATTCCACTAAGATCCCCAACGTTTACTATATAGTCGGCTCGGGCGGTGCTAACGACATCGCCAGCACCTGCTCGGAGACCGTAGCATTCGCCACGGCCGGCAAAGAAAGGCTTGTGAAACATGTGTCCTATATCACGTATCCCGGGGATAAGGTGAAAACACTGGTAACCGACGTCGGCATATTCGAGAAACCTGATGGCAAAAATAGTCTGGTCCTGACGTCCTACATACCGCATGGCACTGCGATACGGGAAGATGAGGCTATCAAAGGAATCAGGCGGCTGGTTGGCTGGGAACTGGAGGTAGCGCCGCATCTCAAGAAAATCGATCTGCCTTCCTACGAGGAGAAGATGATGATCAGGCTCTTCGACCCGCAGGGTTTCTATACCAAGGTTTAGGGCTCAGCCTGTCCGGCCAAACTCTTTCTTAAGCTGCTGCGAGCTGAGGTGTATCATAGTGGGGCGGCCGTGGGGGCAGGTGCGGGGTTGTGAGGTGCGTTCGAGTTGTTTAACCAGGCTGGCCATCTCGCCGCCATCCAATGTTTGACCGGCGCGTATGGCGCCGTGGCAGGCCAGGGACTGCGCGGCCTTGATATCCCGTTTTTGGGTGTCCTGCTCTCCGCCAATCTCGTCGAGCAGTTCCCTGATGGCCTCGTTGAGGTTGTTGCCGTTGAGCAGAGCGGGCACGGCCCGGACCAGGCAGGTGCGCTCTCCGAATGGTTCAAGTGTGAAACCGAGCTCGCTTAGCAAACCGCCGCAAGCCGTTATGGCCTGCTCCTGCTGCGTGCTCAGCTCGATAGCCAGCGGCTCCAGCATGCCCTGCACCTCGGGTTTCTTTTGTGCGCGCTGCAAAAGTATTTTATCGAACAGTATCCGCTCGTGGGCGGCGTGCTGGTCAACTAAGTAAAGTCCGTCTTCACCCTCCGCCAGTATGTAGCTGGAGGAAAGCTGCCCGACCGCCCTCAGGGGAGGTAAAACGGCAGTATGAGGAAATTGACCCCACAGTGTTTGCGCGGAGGCGTCTTCAACTCCCGACCGGATGGCCGGCAGGGGAGATTTGGCCAGGGTATCCCTGAGCGTCCTGACCAGGGCGGTGAAAACGGTATTATTATTGCGGAATTTCACTTCGAGCTTGGTGGGATGGACGTTGACGTCCGTTTCCTCCGGCGGTATGGCTATGTTGATGACGGCCACCGGATGCCGGCCCGTCATCAGCAGCCCCTCGTAGGCCGTTTCCACGGCTCTGGCTAAAAGAGCGTTGCGCACATAGCGCCGGTTAACGAAGAAGCTCATATAGCTGCGGGTTGAACGTTCCACAGATGGCGGGCTGGCCAATCCCCGTATATAAAGCATCCCGTCGGTACCTTCCACTTCCAGCATCTTTTTGGCCGTCTCCAGTCCATAAACCACGGCGACGGAGGAGCGCAGTTCGGCGTCGCCGGTGGTGCGCAGGCTATTTTTGCCGTCGATAACCAGCTCGAACTTCACCTCGGGGAAGGCCAGGGCGAACTGGCCGACCAGTGTGGCGATATGTCCCGATTCGGTGGAGGCCGATTTGAGGAATTTCAGCCTGGCCGGGAAATTCTGGAAGAGGCGGCGTACCGTGATGGTAGTGCCCTGCGGGCGGCTCTTCTTCTCCCGCGCGTTGACCTTACCGTTCTCAAGATGCAGGTAGCTGGCGGCGCTGCTGCCGCTGTCACGTGACAGTATCTCCACCTCGGCGACAGAGGCGATGCTGGGCAGGGCTTCGCCGCGGAAGCCCAGCGTGCGGATATGTTCGAGGTCGTCCAATCCGGTAATCTTGCTGGTGGCGTGCCGCCTGATGGCGATCTCCACTTCTGCGGCCGAAAGCCCGCAGCCGTTGTCGGTAACACGAAGATAGCTGACACCGCCGTTGTGCGCCTCGACGGATATCTCGGTGGCGCCGGCGTCTAATGAGTTCTCAATAAGTTCCTTGACCACCGATGACGGCCGCTCGATCACTTCACCGGCGGCTATTTTGGAGGTGACTTCAGGGGGAAGGATTTTGATGGGCACGCATCAATTGTACACTGTTTCCCCGCCAACCACCGTCCGCAACACCTTTATATCTTTTATCTTGTCAGGTTTTACCTTAAACGGGTCATCGCTCAACATCACCAGGTCGGCGCGCTTGCCGGGCGTGATGCTGCCTTTAATGCCGTCTTCAAACTGGGTGTAGGCGGCATCCAGCGTGTACATGCGCAGGGCTTCTTCTGCCGAGATACATTGATGCGGCTCGAATCCTTCACGGGTAACGCAGCAGTAAATAGACTGCAGCACATCCGGGGGCTCGATAGGGGCATCGGAGGCCCCTGCCAGCTTTATCCCGGCATCCAGGAATGACCGGAAGGGATAGACGGTTTTACAGCGCTCAACACCCAGCCTCCCGGGCAGCCATTCTTTTTCAAAGTGTATGAACATTGGCTGTGTTGAGACTACGATGCCCAGCCGCCTGCGTGGAAACCACGATGCCCAGCCGCGATAGTCCCCTCATGGTCTTTTCGTCTATTATCGAGGCGTGCTCGATACGGTGGCGGCAGCCCTTGCGCGGGTGCTCTTTAAACAACCTGTCATAAAGTTCTACGCTCAACCGGTTGGCGGCATCACCGATGGCGTGTACGCAGACCTGCCAGCCGGCATTATGCGTCGCTACCATGCGCCGGTAGAGCTCCTCAGGCGGGTGCATCAGCATGCCCGATTTGTCGTGGCTGTCGGAGAAAGGCTGGAACATGTAAGCCGTGCTTGACC
>JAPLHJ010000021.1 GCA_026389675.1 Chloroflexota bacterium
CCGACCAGCGTTACCGCTATAACCACAGCATAATCATTGGCAAAGATAGCATTAAAGGAGACCTGTCCCAGCCCGGGTATGCCGAAGATGATCTCGGTAAGGTAAGCCCCGCCGAAAACGATGCTGCCCAGGTCGAACATAATGATGGTCACCAGGGGCAGCACGGCGTTGCGCAGCACATGCTTGCCTATTACCGTCCTCTCGGATAACCCCTTGGCGCGCGCGGTGGTAACAAATTCCTTGCGGAGGTTATCCAGCATGGCCGAACGCGTATAGCGCACGTAGCCGGCCAGCTCCCCCGTACCCAGAGCCAGCACCGGCATGATCAACTGCCGCAGGTTTTCCAGCGACCAGATGGGATAACTTGTATCGTAAAACGTCTTGAAAACATGCAGGTAGACGGCGAACACCATTATCAGCATCAAACCCAGCCAGAATCCCGGTATAGATATGCCGATGAAAGAAAATATAGACGTGGCATAATCGATCTTCGTATTCTGCTTAACCGCCGACAGTATGCCCAGGCCGACACCCAGGATGATGGCAAAAATCGTAGCCAGCAGTATAAGCTGGAATGAATAGATCCAGTGCGAGCCGATCAGTTCCATGACAGGCTGCGAGGCGCTGAACGACCAGCCCCACTTGCCCTGCAGCAGGTTGCCCATATACAGTAAATACTGCTCGATAATCGGCTTATCCAGGCCGTAACGCGCCTCGATGGCCTGCTTTACCGATTCCACGTCCTGACCTTTAGCAGCGATGTTGAGGATATACCTGTCTACGGGCGATGTCGGGCCGACGCGCAGCAAGATAAAGGTGATGGTCAGTATGCCCCAGGCGATGATGACGCTGTAAAGTAAACGCTTGATAATATAGCTGCGCATATACCCGCCCGGTGGAGGGATGTTACACCCCGGATGTGATCCAGTTGATTACAGTTTACTCAAAGTGCCAGAGGTAGTAATTATAGCCCATGTTGATGCCGGGCTCGATGCCCTGTACGGTTTTCTGAAAGCCGCGGTTGCCCCTCCCGTAGGTGAGAAAATCCACCGGCTGTTGATCGGAAATCAGGCCCGCAAGCTCCGCGTACATCCTTTTCCTGTCCTCTTTGTTCAGCCCGTCTTTTGAGCGTATCTTCTTGAACAGCGTATCCACGTCGCTGTTGAAGAATCCGAAGGAGTTGAGGCCTCCATCAGCGGCGTAGAAGACCCGACTGCCGGACGGGGCATTGGGGTCAGTATTATGCCCCATAAGCGTCATGTCCCAGGCGTTCTCACTGACAGCCTGCGGGCCGTTGTTGTACCTTGGCTCCTGCGAGCTGCCGGGTGTTTTGTTCATCATGTACTGTCTTAACAGCGTAGGCCATTGCACCCATTTGACCTCCAGGTCGATACCGACGGCGGCCAACTCCTGCTTGATCATCAGCGACATCGATTCCACCACGTCGCTGCCCGGCGTGGTAACCAGCAGCAGCTTTACCGGCTTGCCGTCTTTGTCCAGCAGCACATCCTGGTCCCCGTTTTTCCCATACACATACCCGGCCGCTTTAAGCATCTCAATGGCCTTCTGCTTGCTATTGAGGGGAGCGACACCGAGCTTCAAAACAGTATCATCGCTGTACCAGGGCGAACTGGAAGGGATAAAGCTGTAAGCCGGTTCGGCATAGCCCAGGTATATTTTCTTCACGATTGTTTCCTTGTCGATAGCCATGGAAATGGCCTGCCTGACCTGCTTGTTGCGCAAACCCTCCCAGCCATTGGCCCGCTGGTTATATGCGATAAGGTTATACCCGGTGGTTGGGACGGTATAGACATTTATTTTGTCCATCATTTTGAACTTGGCCACGTTCTGCGGCTCTATGCCGCAGTAGGTAATATCGCCCGCCTCGAGCGCAAACTGCATTACCGCCGATGTGCCGAACATTTTGACGATATAGTCCCGGAAGAAGGGCGCCCCACCATTCTCCCTCCCCATAAAATAATCGGGGTTCCTGGCAACCACGTATTTATCATTCTTTAACCATTCCTTGAATTTATACGGGCCAAGGTTGCCGGTATACGAGAGGTCATTGAACTCTTTGGCCTGCGTGAAAGCGTCAACATTGCCCTCATATTTGACCGCAATGTATTTTGGATAGGGGGTCAAGCCATAAAGCGTGTAAATAAACTCAGGCTGGACCGTCTGCCGGGTAATGGTGAAGGTAGTAGTATCTACCACCTGCGGAGTGATATAAACATTTTTCCCGTCTATCTCCTCCTGCCAGTCTTCCTTATAGTTGTAGTTCAGCCAGTCAGAGAACATCAGATTTTTCATCGTGTATACGTAATCATCGGCGGTCACCTGGGATCCGTCGCTCCATTTCAGGTCGGGGCGGATGGTAATGGTGTATACCAGGCCATCCGGCGATATGTCTATATCTTTTGCCAGGCAGCGCAGCACAATATTGAACTTGTTATCGTAGCTGGCCAGGGATTCAAGCGTATAGCCCACGTAGCTGAAAGAGGAGGCGTCGGCTGCCAGTATCCAGTTCAATGTCTCGGCCTCGCCGCCGGATACGTCACCCTCGATGAAGTCGCCTTTTACCTCGCTGGCTGCAGAGACCTGACTGCCAGATGTATTGACGCCCGAACCACTAACCGTCGTGTTGTCTTTGGGGACCGGCGCTGAGCAACCCGGTGCAGCGGTTAACAGCATGCTTACGGCTACCAGGGTTACAGTCCACTTTATCAGTGTATATTTAGACACTTCTTTCTCCCCGCTACTGATTTACTCCGCCCGGGATTATTCGGTGTACCAGAACTGGTAGTTGCTCAATATATTTAAGCCGGGTTCCACCCCTTTGATATTGCTGCGCAGCGCGAAATTATCCTTGTAATAAACGATGAAATCGGCAGGTTGGGCCTCTGAAATCGCCTGGGCCAGTTCATCGTATATTTTCTGGCGGCTCTGCGGATTGATGGCCTCAGCGGACAGGGCCCGCTTATAAAGCGCATCAACTTTTTCGTTGAAAAAGCCGAAGATATTCAGCCTGCCTGTGGACGAGAAGAATATCTCGCTGCGCCCGATCGCCAGGGCGTCGCCGTAGGAAGACAGGATCACCATGTCCCAGGGCTGGCTGCTCACCGCGCCCGGACCGCTATTGTAATCCGGTGTTTTATCGCTGCCCGGCAGCTTGTTAACAAATATCTCCTTAGCTATGAATTCCTGGACCTGGTACTTGGGATCCACATCCAGCCCGATACTTCTCAGGTTCTGCCCGATGATATAGCCCACGTTTTTCTGCACCTCGCTGTCAAGCGCGATGGGTATAATCAACTTGATCGGCAGGCCGTCCTTATCAACGAAAAGCTGTTTGCCGTCTACATCTTTCATCTCGTATCCGGCAGACTTGATCAGGTCAATGGCCTTCTGGGCTTCGCCGCTTGAATTCATGCCGGTTTTTTGCAGCACGCTTTCGTTGTACCAGGGCGAATAAGGCGGTATGAAGCTGAATGCGGCATCGGCGTAACCGCCGAATATATCGTTGACCACCGCCGGCTTGTCGATGACCATGGAGATAGCCTGCCTCACCCTGGCATCTTTCAGTCCGGCCCAGCCGTTGTCACGCTGATTGTAGGCCACCATGAGAAACTGGCCGGTGGGAATGGTCACGACACTTAAATCTTTATTGCCGCGGAAGCTATTGGCATCCTGCGGTTCGACATACGCGTAAGATACTGTACCGGCGTTAAGCGCCTCGTTTATCGACGACTGCAGCCCCATCTGCTTGATGGTATATTTTTCAAAATATGGCGCCCCATTATCGCGGGCTAAATAGTAATTGGGATTGCGAACCATGACAAAACCATCGGCCGTAGTCCAGGCGGTAGGCCGGTAGGGGCCCAGGTTGCCGCAGTAACTCATGTTATTAAGTTCGGGAGAGGTAGTGAAATCCTCAGCCTTATTCTCGTAATTGCGCACGATATTCTTGGGATAGGGCATCAGGCCATAGATTGAATACGCGAAGTTGGGATCCGCTGTTTTGCGCACGATTTTAAAGACCGTGTCGTTTACGACTGCGGGTTGCACAGCAACCGCATTGCCGTCTAAGGTCTCCTCCCACCTTGACCTGTCCGGACAGTTAAGCCAATCGGCCAGCATGATGTTTTTCAGGGTGTAAACGTAGTCGTCCGCGGTCACTTTCGTACCGTCCGACCATTTCAGGTCGTCCCTGATGGTCACCGTGTATACCAGCCCGTCGGCCGAAACCTCAATGTCCTTGGCCAGGCACCTCAACTGAATCTTGTACTGGTTGTTGAATACCGCCAGGGGTTCCACCATAAAGCTGGCATACCTCTTGGATGCGCCCTGGTCCGTCGCGATGATCCAGTTCAAGGTCTGGGCGCTTTCACCCACTTGCGCTTCTAAGAATTCGCCTTTAACCGGGTGCAGTTGAACCGGCTTCGCCGGCGCGCAGGCGGGCAAAATCATGGCTGATATCGCCACCACTGCAACTAAATATATTATCTTTTTCATTTCTCTCCTTTAAGTTCTAATAACGTGTACCACGCAAATAAGTTGCGGCATCCTTTCCTTGAATAACGCGGCAAAAGCGGTTCTTCCGAACCCCGGGGCATTATATACTAACATATTATCACGCTCAAATGAAGCGCTTTTTTATCTCATCGATCAGCTCATCGACCTTCTCCGACGTATTAGCGCCCACACGGGCCATAGCTTCATCTATGCGCCGGTACTTCTCCGCGCTGTAAATATCGTTAAGTTTCTCGTAGAGCCCGGACCTCCTGCCCAGCCGGTAATTGAGCCTTTCCCTGAGAGGCAGAGCCAGGTAGCGGTTGATCACGTCCAGGCAAGGCTGCTTGGCATCGGGGAACCTGCCCTCCAGTTCCGGCAGCAGATTTAGGATGTGGTCGCTCTTCAATTCACCCGTAAAGTCAAGCTGCCCGATGAAATCGCCTATCTCACGCACTATCTCATCTTCGCCTGGCATGACGAATTCACCGCTTTGCACCATGGCCCACATGGGCAGCGTCTCGCCCATCATCAAAGTGCGCAAGCGTACGAAATCAGGGTTTATCTCGCTCAACACGCGTGCGGACTCTTCAGCATGCTCCCTGGACCATTGACTGCCACCGAGGCCGGGCATATAGTACTCCGAAAGCTCGATGCCGGCCTCACGGATATTTTTACCGCCTTTAACATGGTCAGCGGCGGTCATCCCCTTATCAACAAACTGCAGCACCGTATCCGAGCCGCTCTCCATGCCGATATGGATGCGCGACAGCCCGGCCTCACGCAATTCCCTGAACTCTTCCACGCTCTTTTTTGCGGCAGTCTTGGAGCGGCCATAGGATGTAATCCTGTTGAGCCCGGGGAAGGTTTCTTTTAACGTGGATACAACGTTCAGCAGGTCGGGATGCCGCATGATGATGCTGTTTGCGTCCTGCAGGAAAGCGGAGGTTCCTCCCGCCCATTGCCAGAGCGCCACCTGCCTGACGCAGTCGTTATTGGTAACCATGCCATGAATATAGGCCGACAGTTCCCGGGGCCTGCTGCCGTAACCTTTCTCCCTGCCGAGTTCGTTGATGCCATCCACGATCTGCCTGGCAGTCCCGATGTCCTTTACCACATCTTCCGCGGAACGCAAAGTAAACTTCTGGCCTTTATAGGTCTGGCAGAATGAGCAGCGGTTCCAGGGACAGTTACGCGTGGCCCTGATTAACAGTGAGTAGGCCTCGCTGGGCGGACGGATAGGTCCGGTCTCAAAGTAATAGCTATTAAGTTTGGCCAGATCCATATTGTTATAATTGTAACGCCTGTTTATAAAGCGGGGAAATCATCGTGCCGCCACATGATGGAAAATAAAATGATACAATCGGAAAGCATGAAGACTACGCAAAATGCTATCAAAGTGGTCTCCTTCGACGTCGAAGGTACCATGGTCACCACCGATTTCAGTTATGCCATCTGGTTCGAGATGATACCGCAGCGCTATGCTGAGAGGTGGGGATTGAGCTTTGACCAGGCCACACAAAATATAAAGCAGGAGTACGACAGCCTGGGCGATAAGCAGATCGACTGGTACAACGTGCAATACTGGTTCACCCGCTTCGACCTCGGCAAAGCCGATATCGCCATGGAGGGATTGCAGCCGCGGGTCAAATACTATCCTGAAACCAAGGATGTGCTTAAAAGGCTTGACGGTAAATATAAGCTGAGCGTGGCCTCGGGTTCGCCGCGGCCCTTTCTCAAACACCTGCTGCGCGACACTGCGCACCATTTCAGCAGCGTTTTCTCATCCACCTCTGATTTCCAGCAGGTCAAGACTACCGAATTCTATAAAAATATGTGCCGCCAGCTCCGGGTTGAACCCGAGCAGGTCGTACATGTCGGCGACCACCTGCAGTTCGACTGCCTGGAGCCCGCCAGCATCGGCATACGCGCCTATTACTTGGACCGGGAGGGCAAATCGGGGGATCCTGCGGCAATGCGGGACCTGGCTGAATTCGCTGAAACCATAAAGAGCCTTTGAATAAAATATTTGGGAGGTTGACATGCCGATTACTGTAACGACACTTGTAGAGAACACTGCAGGGACACCTTTTACCATCGGGGAATGGGGCCAGAGCCTGCTGGTGGAAGCCGACGGGCAGAAAATACTTTTTGATACCGGCCCGACCGCTATGATAGCTAAGAACGCCTCGGCGCTGGGAGTGGATATTGGTTCTGTGGATAAGATTGTACTGAGTCACGGGCATTACGACCACACCGGCGGCCTGCAGGAGGTGCTGACTAAGATACTTGAATCGGGCAAACATCCTGACGGCATCGAGATCATCGCCCATCCCGACATTTTCACCCCGAAACACTTTTACATCAAGGACCTCGTGGATAAATACGTAGGCATCCCTTTTCCGCGTGAAGAGCTTGAAGCCTTGGGTGCCAGCTTCAACCTGACGAACGAGCCGGTCAAACTGAGCGAGAACATGCTGACAACCGGCGAGGTTGAGATAACTGTGGATTTTGAGAAAATCGACAAGGACCTGCACGTAAAAGAGGGAGAGTCACACGTCCACGATAAGCTGGCCGATGACATGGGGATCATCATAAAAACGGATCAGGGTCTGGTGCTATTGCTCGGCTGCGCGCACAGGGGAATCGTCAACACCTTGCTACATGCGCAAAAGGTCACGGGAATTAAGGAAATCTATGCCGTCATCGGCGGGACACACCTCATCAGCGCGGACAAGGAGCAGATGCAATCAACCATCCAGGCTCTAAAGGGTTTCAATATTAAAAAGCTGGGCGCCTCTCATTGCACTGGCCTCAAGTCCGCCGTTATCCTGGCACATGAATTTGAAGGTTCATTCTTCTTCAACAGCGCGGGGACGAAAACAATTTTATAATTGGCAAAGCACACTTTCACATTACCTAATCAACTGTAGGTAGTTTCACTTCGTCTTGCCACGTGTAGTATAAGAACAAGCTTGTTAGTGTCGTCTACTTCATAAACAACGCGAAACTTCCCGGCCCTTATACGGTATTCCACGGCCCTTGTCCTGATTTTACGGGCACCAGTTAGTCTCGGATCGCTGGCAAGTAATCTAACCTTATTATCGATGCGATGAAAATCGCTGATTTGAATGTGTTTTTTAAGCTTATCGATATCCTTCTCCGCGGAAGGCGTCACCCGTATGGTATATTTTGCGGAATTATTCATAGCTTTAAAACGGAGCTATTTTTTCTTATCCCGCTTTTCAATATGCCGTTTTAAATCTCTGGATACCTCATCCCCGGGATTCCTCAATAACTGGAATTAGCTTGAAGTCCTCCCTGCTTTCCAGCAGTTCTTTTACCGCTTCCGCTATCAAATCACTGGCCGACAGACGGCGTTTCACCGCCTCAATCTTCAAACCGGTGTACAGGTCTTCATCATGGAATATAACTGTCATCCTTCGACTCATAGGCTTCCTCCCTACATGCATAAAAGCATAAAAACATAATTACGTTTTATTATTGCTCACCCTGAATGGTGCGTCAACTCACAGACGCAAATTTAATGAATTTGTACGCGCTTAATAATCCAACCTAAGACAACAGCCTCTCCACCATAACCTGAGGCAATAGCTTCTCCACATCCTCCCTATGGCAAAGCTCGGTGCCCGAGGTAAGTGTCGCTGCTGTGCCGGCCGCCACTGCCAGGCGTGAGGCATCCTCGAGGCTGCCGCCCTGGCTCAGCTTGAGGACCAGGCCCGCCACGGTGGAATCGCCGGCCCCCACTGTGCTCATGACCTGCACATCGGGAGGCACCACCTTAAACATAGCGTCCTTATCTCCGATTATCATCCCCTCCCTGCCCCGGGAAATGGCCGCTATTCCTATCCCTCCGCTGATAAAAGACTTGACCGCCTGGATAATATCCTCTTCCGTATGCAGTTCCTTGCCTATGGCAGTCTGCGCCTCGCGGACATTGGGCTTGATAATGTCCGGTTTGGCCTGAATGCCTTCCTGCAGCCACAGGTCGGCCGAGTCGAGCACGGTGGTAATTCCCAGGCCTTTCATTTTCTCGATAAGCTCTCGGTAAATGTTGAAGGGCACGCCGGGCGGAACGCTTCCGGCGAAAACCATGTACCGGGGTTTAGGCTTAATGCAGGTAATTTTATCCACCAGCTTTTTAAGCTCGTCAGCCGATACCCTGGGACCGGGCGCCGATATCCTCGTCTGGCAGTGGGTTTTTAGGTCGGTGATGATGAAATTGCTGCGTATCTCGTTCCTGATAGAGGTGAAATCGCAGGGTACGCCTTTCTGCTTCAAAATATTCTTGAGGGAACTGCCGTCAGCTCCTCCCATGAAACCATAGGCAACCGCCCGGCCGCCGAGCTCACAGATAACGCGCGATACGTTGATGCCCTTGCCTCCCGGCTCGCTTTTGAAACTGACCCAGCGGTTGGTATCATCCAGGACCAGGTTTTCCACAGCCACGTGGCGGTCCAGGGACGGGTTCAGGGTTACTGTGGCTATCACCTATATCTTCTCTACTTTAAGCATGTTGGTACTGCCGGACTGGCCCATCGGCAGCCCAGCCGTCACCACCACCAGGTCACCCTCTTTGCACAGCCCGCACTCGCTCCCGGCGGTGGCCGCCTGCGAAAACATATTGAGAATCATTTTGGGCTCCGGCACCTTCAGGGCAGTCACACCCCAGGACAGGGACAATTGTCTCTGCGTGGATACATTGGGAGTGATGGCTAATATCGGCGTACGGGGACGGTACTTGGATACCCGCCTGGCCGTGCTGCCGGAAGCGGTATAGGCGATAACAGCTTTGGCGCCGAGTTGGGCAGCTACGTGGCAGGCCGCGTAGCTGATGGCGTCGTCCGTGAGCGGCTGTAAATCTTTGCCCTTGCTGGCGAAGTTCTCTTCATACGGCAGCGCGGCTTCAGCCTCAAGTGCAATAAGCGACATCATCTGCACGGTCTCCACCGGATAATGGCCGATAGCAGTTTCCTCGGAGAGCATGATGGCATCAGCCCCGTCGAAGATGGCGTTGGCAACATCAGTCGCCTCGGCGCGGGTGGGCATGGGAGAATCAACCATGGATTCGAGCATCTGGGTGGCAACAATCACCGGTTTGCCGAGGTGATTGCTCTTGCGGATGAGATCTTTCTGCACAATGGGAACGCGCTGAATCGGTATCTGCACACCGAGATCGCCGCGTGCCACCATTATCCCGTCGGCGGCCTCGCTTATCTCGTCAAAATTATTGAGGCCCTCGAGCCTTTCGATTTTAGCTATTATCTTGGCTTTTGAATCCTGCAGTAACAGGAATTCCCTGACCTTGACCACGTCGGCAGCACTGCGGACGAAGGATAGTCCCACGAAGTCAATATCCTGTTTAACCACGAAATCGAGGTGAAGCCAGTCCTCCTCCGTAACCGCATCGATGTCCCAGGTCACGCCCGGGACCGTCACACCTTTATTATCAAACAGCCTGCCGCCCGCGACGACCGTACACTTGACCGCATCTTTGCTGATGGATTTCACTTCGAGGCGGATGGAGCCGTCATCCAGTAAAATGATCTGCCCCAGCTTAACGTGCCGCGGCAACTCCGGCAGGTCGACAGAAACCTGTGATTCATCGCCCAGGACGTCGCGCGTGGTCAGCAGGAAATCGGCGCCTTCGCGCAACTTGATGCCGCCTTTCTTGGCCTTGCCGGTGCGGTCCTTGGGACCCGGCAGGTCCAGCAGCAGCGCCAGCGGCAGCTTCTTTTTCTTGGCTTCACGCCGCAGGATCTCCAGGTATTGCGCATGCTCCTCCATGGTGCCATGCGATGCATTAATACGCGCAACATTCATCCCTGCTTCGAGAAGACTTTTAACCACGGCAGGAGCGATACTGCTGGGGCCCATCGTGCAGACGATTTTAGTTTTACGCAGGGGAATGCCCCGCGCCGGTAGAGTGGTCATGTCGGTTTTAATAATTGCGGTACCAGCCGGGCCCGGTAGGAGCAATGTCAGATTCCTTTATCCCAATCTTGGCAAACCAGGGTTTAGCGTTTTCTGCCGTGATCTTAGATAGTTCGCTCAGCCTGTTACCCGCAACATCCCGGAAAAACTTCAGCCTTTCAGGCCTGCCGCTTATTTCCAGCGCCTCCTGCCAGACGGCCCTGCCGCCCAGGAAACCCGACGCCCCGGCCCGGCAGGCTATGGTCACCTGCTGTTTGAAAGTCTCATAATCCACACCGGCGCTCAGGATTACCCAGGGGATGCGTGAAGCTGCATCCAATCCCTTACAATACCCGGCCATTTTTGCCGCGTCTTTTTCATATTTCGCATCGGCGGGGAACTCCGCTTTCAACACGTCAACTGGCAATTCAGTGATCTGCCGGGCAGTCTCGATGACCATCTCCGGCAGCTTGCGCGCGAATTCGGACGAATCCATAACCTCGCCTTCAACACGGTAGGTCTTGGGCTCAACCAGCAGCGGGATATCGTATTTATTACAATCTGCCGCCACATCGGCTATGGTCTTGAGCTGTTTGGCCGCCAGCTTCTTGATATCAGGCCGGTAATAAACCAGTATCTTTACCGCAGAGGCTCCCATGCGCTTGATCTTCTCCACGCTCCAGCCCTTGAGTAAAGTTGTCAGGCGCCCGGTGGGGTCCTTTTCGTAGCCGGTGGCCTCGATGCTGACCAGCAACCCCGTATGGCCGCTCAGCGCGTTACCGGCGATACACTGGGCAGCCCCGTATTCCGGGTCGAGCAGTATGCCGCTGGCAAAGGCGCCCATGGTAGAGCACATATCCAATTTCAACTGTACTATCCCAGCATAGTCAGGCACTTCATGCTGCGCATCCTCCATCATGGTTATCAGGCCGGACCTGTGGTCCATGGCACACATGATGAAATGCCCGGCTGCCGTGGAAATCTGCTGCAGCCCCCTTATTTTGCCTATCGATAATGCCTTCATAATTCCACCTCTATATTGATATCAATATAGCCGTTTGACCATTCCATTACAAATCCTGCCGCCCGTACAGCTTCAGGTTGGATGCGCTGTGATATAATGCGGTAAAAAGCGGAGATGATGGCAAGATGGCGGAAAAACGTGACATGTTCCCGCATGACGAATCCCTGGAAAGGCTGCCGGCAGCATATAGGGAAAAGCGGCTGTCGAAAAAGTTGCAGCAGTTAGTCAAATACGCTTACCGGAACGCGCCCGGTTTTAAGGCACGCCTTGATGCAGCAGGCTTGAAGCCGGACGATATCAAGGGCATATCTGACCTGCCCCGTATTCCCGTCTTAAGGAAAGACGACCTGATCAGGCTGCAGAAAGAGCGTCCCCCCTTCGGCGGCTATCTTGCCGTGCCCCTTAACCGGGTAGGCCACGTTTATCAATCGCCGGGCCCCATTTACGACCCCCAGCGCCGGGTAAGAAACACCTTCGGCAGCCCTGGTATCGGCGATGGCTTGATCGCCATCAATGCCTGGGCCTATCAAATCACACCGGCCGGCATGATCATGGACGCAGTATTGAAAAATATGGGGTTCACGGTTTTCCCGGCAGGCCCGGGCAATACCGACCTGCAGATGCAGGTGATGCGTGACCTGCAGGCGGCCTGCTTCGCGGGTTCGCCATCGTTCTTAGCCTCCATAATCAAAAGGGCCGAAGAGCAGGGTTACGACTTTAAAAAAGATTTCAACCTGAAATATGCCCTGGTGTTCGGCGAGATGGGCGGTGACCAGTTGCGCCGTACATTCAGCGAAAAATACGGCATACGCTGCATCGGGGGCGACGTCTATGTGACCGCGGATACCGGCATCATCGCCGTCTCCTGTGATGAGAATGCCGGGATGCATGTCAGCACCGATATGATCGTTGAGATCGCCGACCCCGCGACCGGGCAGGTGTTGCCGCCCGGCGAGATGGGCGAGGTGGTGGTAACGCCGTTCGACGAAGTTTACCCGCTTATCCGCTTCGGCACTGGCG
>JAPLHJ010000178.1 GCA_026389675.1 Chloroflexota bacterium
CCGGTGGGGATGAAGTCGACAACCGATTTTTCCAGCGCCTCGCGGCTGACCACGTCGCTGTGTGCTGAGAAGAAGCCCAGCATGATGATGTTGGCTACCACCGACCTGCCCATCTCCTGTGCGATGCGGCTGGCCGGGATAGTGAACGTTTTGGCCGCAGGTGGCTTGTCCAGCTTAACCAGCTCGGCGTCTATCAGCAGCAGCGTGTCCTCCGGGGCATTGGCGCCGAACTCGTTGTAAGCTTCTTGCGACAGTATGACCTGTATTTGCGGGTTGCTGATGTAAGGGTATTCGATGGGCGCCCCGCTGATGATGATCTCGGCCCGGCAGGCGCCGCCGCGCGACTCGGGGCCGTAGCTCTGCGTGAGGGCGGCATATTGCTTATTGTAGATCGATGCCGCCTTGCCTATAATGTTGCCCAGCAGCACAATACCCTGTCCCCCGAACCCTGCCAGTCTGATTTCTGTTTTACTCATCGCTTTTTCCGGTAAAAGATTAATCAATATAACCGGCTATTTTTTAACCGGCTTCTTAGCTTTGGCTGCTACTCCTATGAGGTGGTCCTGGAGCGTAGGCTGGTCGATGTCGAGGAACTTGCCTACCACGATCGGGCCTTTGTGGTCTATGGCGGTTTCCCTGGGGCCGGCGCCGTGCTTGATCACGCTGCGCTTGATGTAATTGCGCAGCGAGTCGAGTCCCTCCGGCTCCTTGTTCATGCGCCCGTAGACTGCGGGGCAGGGGCTGATGACCTCGATGAAGGAGAAACCCGGCCTGCGCAGCGCCTCCACGATGGTCGATTCGAGCTGGTGCAGGTGCAGCACGGTCCAGCGGGCGATATAGGATGCGCCGCTGGCATGCAAAAGCCATGGCAGGTTGAATGGGGCCTCGAAGTTGCCGTAGGGCGTGGTCGCTGTGCGTACGTCCAGCGGGGCTGTTGGGCCGACCTGTCCGCCCGTCATGCCGTAGTTGAAATTGTTGATACAGATCACGGTCATATCGATGTTGCGGCGGGCGGCGTGTATGAGGTGGTTGCCGCCGATGGCGACCAGGTCGCCGTCACCGGAGAAGACCACGGTTTTCAGCTGGGGGTTGGCCAGCTTGAGGCCGGTGGCGAACGGTATGGCACGCCCATGCGTGGTATGGAAGCTGTCCAGCTTCACGTAACCGGCCACACGGCCCGAGCAGCCGATGCCCGAAACAACCGATACCAGGTCGGGGTTAAGCTCGGCGCGGTCGATGGCGCGCAGGAAGCAGTTCAACACCGGGCCTATACCGCAGCCGGCACACCAGATGTGCGGCAGCCTGTCCTGCCTCAGGTATTTGGCTATCGATCTTTCGTAACTGGTTACATCATCAATCTGCATGGCACTCTTTAATCGCAGCTAAAATAATGTCGGGCTTGTGCACTTCACCGCCCGAGTGGGGCACCAATAATGTGCGGGCCTTGCCGCAGGCGCAGCGTTCAACCTCGTAGACGATCTGGCCGCGGTTGATTTCGGGGACTACAAAGGCTTTTACCTGTGAAGCCAGTTGCCTGATACGCCTTTCGGCGAAGGGCCACAGCGTGACCAGCTGCAGGCAGCCTGCCTTGATACCCTGCTCACGTGCCTGCTTGACGGCGAATTGGGCGATGCGGGCCGTGATGCCGTAGGCGACGACCACGATCTCCGCTCCTTCCATCATGTAGTCGTTGCACATGATGATATCGTCGGCGTTGAGCCTGATCTTATCGACCAGCCTGGTGATCAGCTGGTCCTGGGCTCTGGAGGTCATGACCGGGTAGCCCCTTTCATCATGGGTCAGGCCGGTGACGTGGAAGTGGTGGCCCTGCCCGGCGATGGCCATGGGCGGCACCAGGCTGCCGTCGGTCTTATAGGGCAGGTAGCCTGCCGCGCCTTTCTGCGGCATCTCCCTGTAAAACAGGTCTTCGGCCCTGATCTCGGGCATGACGACCTTTTCACTCATATGGCCGACCACCTCGTCCGACATGATCAGCACGGGCACGCGGTATTTTTCCGAAAGGTTGAAGGCTTTGATGGTCAGGTCGAACATTTGCTGAGGGGAATCGGGGCTGAGGGCTATGATCTCATAGCTGCCGTGCGATCCCCAGCGGGCTTGCATGATATCCTGCTGGCCGATAAGTGTGGGCAACCCGGTGGATGGCCCGGCGCGCTGGATATTCACCACCACGCAGGGCGTTTCTAACATGATACCCAGGCCGATATTTTCCATCATCAGGCTGAAGCCGGGGCCGGAGGTGGAGGTCATGGCTTTGACGCCCGCCCAGGAAGCTCCCAGTATGGCGGCCATGGAAGCTATCTCGTCCTCCATCTGGATATAGGTGCCGCCCACTACAGGCAGTCGGCGGCTCATACGTTCGGCGATCTCGGTAGCTGGGGTGATTGGGTAGCCGGCGAAGAACCTGCAGCCCGCGCTTATAGCGCCTTCGGCACAGGCGTTGTCGCCGTTCATGAAAAACTCGCCAGTCAGGTAACCATTGTCCCGCATCGGATAAAACCCTTATTCTTAAGGCCAAAAGTATTTATAATCACGGCCGTTGAAACCGGCGGACCTTAATTCAAAACCTAAACAGGGTGCTTTTCTTCGCTCTTATGTGCATTAACGTTGAGGATGAGGGTAATGGCAAACTCGGGGCAGATCAGCTCGCAATAGCCGCAGGCCAGGCATTTGGACTCGTCCTTGATAGCGGCCAGCCTGTAGCCCTTGTAATTGAGCTCGGTGCCCATATGCAGTACCTCGCGGGGGCAATATTCCGCACAAAAACCACAGCCCTTGCACCGGATTTTATCTATATGGATGTAACCGAGCGGCTCTGCGTCGGGGTTCTGGTCAAACGGAGTTCGCCACAGCTTCATGGTTAATGCTGTAGTATACCACTGCTAAAAGTCACAGACAATGATTAAGCCTGTTTCGACAGGCCGGAGAGGCCGTAAATGGTATTCAACAACATGGTAGCCCTCAGTCTTCCAGTTCGCCCATCGCCGTCAATAAGGGAACCATCAATGGCTCTGCAATGGTAAAGCTGTTCTTAAATTGGCGAGAAGAATCCTATCGAGGAATTGCAGTAGCAGCTGGAGATACTATCCCTGTGACATTTGTTATCAATATATATAAGCCTGGGACTTACACCGTGACCATAAACAAAGTTTCAACTGGAAGCCTGATTGAAGACGATTTTATTGATCCTGAGATCATACTTCTTATCAACTATGCTGTCAGCCGTTTTTCCCTGATTTTCTCTTTTCGCTCTCGTCGATTTTCTGACGCATGTATTTAAAGCCGGGAGTGATATTTGTGGTGATGCCTGTGGGCAGCAGCGTCCTGACCGGGTTGCCCAGATTGAGCCTGCCCCCTGACTTGAATAGATTCTGAACCGTGACGAAGAGCAGGCCAGCAGGCAGGCCGATAGCGATCTCGTAGTCGTAAACGCCGGAAAAAGTCCGGTCCCCCATGCCGGGTATAACGATCTGGGGTATCCCGGTTATATGGGGCAGGAGGCCGCCTTTTACACATGTTTCGCCGAAACCCTCGAATGTTGACGTCGGGTAGTTTTCACCCTCATAAGTGAGTGCCTGGATGATATGGTTGATATTTTCCCCGTTGCCAAAAACCAGGACGCTGTCCGGGATTAGCGGGGCATGTGCCAGGGGAGAACTGATGAAGCCGCAGTATTGACTCAGCTTTGGCAGGTTGCCCTCGCCGACCTGGTCAAGGCCGTGCTGCTGCCGCTTTTTTTCCGCTTCAATATCCTTATGCCAGGCCTGGAAGAGCTGGCTCTGCAGCAGGTCGTCGGCCGAGACCTCGACCCACCTGTGCGAGGCCGTGGCAGGGGTACAGAAGTTATCGTCAGCGGTCATAGCGACGGTCCATCCCCACCTGCGCGAATAGGTGAATGCCTGGCATAAACTCCATTGCTGCTTAGCCTGTGAAGGCCTTACGGCTTTGGGCGGTATTTCCGACTCATCCCGTATATATTTGATGGCCACAGGGTAGGTCGCCATGTGCAGCTTCTCATATAAATCTACTCCTGCTTTGCGGTAATCCGATAATTCGGGCATAAATTCACCTCATCAGACATTCGATTTGATCAGTGCCCGGGCTATGTATTACCCAGGGATTCCCAGACAACCTCCGGCAGCATCTTGGCCTGTTTTGACCCGTCTTTGGCCATCCTGTTTTTCAGGTTGAAGTAGCAGCCGGTACAAATATTTACCACTGTGCCTGTTTTGACTGTGCCCAGCAATTGCTCCAGGTGCGGTGGGATATAGCAGCAGAACTTGTTATCGAGGTCATTTACCCTTAGGCCTTCAATCTTCCTGAGCACGCGCACGGCTGACTGGACATCTACCGGCTTGTCGGTCACCTTGCGGCGGAAGCGGTAGCATCCGGCATAATAGTCTATCTCGGCATCGAGTTTCCCGCCTGTGAAATAGCGGTCGATCAATTCGCTGCAGGAAATTACCTCGAGGTCCGTGAGGTCCATGGCATTGGCGTAATTGGGTTCACAGGCACCACAGAAAAGGACTATGGATTTCGCCCCCAGCTTTTTGGCCTGCTCAAAGTTCTTGACTATCAATTTGCGGGATATCTCCTTAAAACGGGCGATATCCTCCTCGTTTTTAGACATGACTGCCGGCTGGCCGATGGGCATCCAGCCGCAGCAATATTCTTTCTCGAGCAGTGTGTAGCTGACCTTATAGTGGTCAAGAACATTTTTAAGTGCTTTCAGTACGTGCGGCATACCAACTGGCTGAAAACAGCCGGCAATGATCACGTATTCGGCTTTCCGGCCTACCGGGAAACCGATATCGTCCAGGATTTTACGTTTTTCCTCACCCGTCTCATGGCAGGGGCCGTATTTTTCAATATTTTCGACGGCTTTTTCATTTATCATGCGTTTTACCTCTCCTTTTTATTTGCGAAAAGGACTGCGAAATTGATTGTGTCAGAGTAAAAATTTGTTTTACTACCTTGCCGGATCAGTTATCCCTGCCCCGTTTTAATGCGCTTAAGCCGTAAAAGCGGCGGTTTAAGTGAGTTTAGTCTACTTTCATCCCGCCCCTGCCGATATTGTAGATCTCTTCGATTTTAACCTTGATGGCGGCCTTGGGTGGCGCCGGCAGCTTCAGGAGTTCGCCAAACTTTACGGCTTCATCATAGAGGGGCCCTGAGGTTACTATTTCTGCCTTACCCTCAAAACGGTAGCCCTTGAATTTGGTGGAATCGGCCACCCCGATAGCTACCCAGGGGTTACGCTGAACATTGGCCCAGGTGCGGTTGCCATACAGCTCAAAATAGGCTATGTGCTCATCATCCAGTATCTTGGCAGTACCCTTCAGGGCCAGGTTGGGCCGGCCGTCCGTGCCACTGGTCGCCACCCAGGCCTGCTGGCCTGTTATCACTGCCTTCATTGCGTCAGTCAGCTTTGCCATAACTTTACCCTCCTCTTGCTACAAATGAATTATTAAATTACCTGTAATGCTGGCCAATTATACCAGTAGTTAGTGGGGCCAAATCTCAAGACCTTTCCCTGCATCTTAGTGCATCGGTGTTTTAACTATTGGTGACGGGATTCTTTTTCCTCTTTTTCTTAGGCGGCAGTATCATTGCTGACAGATACGAAGGATTGATCAATAGGGGCGCCAGCGCCTCCTTGCCCTTCAGTCCGGCCCTGGCACAGGCATTTTTAACCTTAATGCGGTAGATGAGGTCTTTGAACTCACCGATTGGCTCATAGCCGAAGTAGTCCTTGAACCACAGCTTGCCTGATGCCTGTGCATCTTTCATCATCTCCGCCGGGTGTACACGGCGCTTGTATTTCTCTTTGAGCGCGAGGGCCTCCTCGTAGGTATCCACATGGATCATTTTCCAGTCAGGGTCAGGCACCACGTATCCGCTGCCGGTGAGCATATCGTAGCGTTTCTTGGTTTCATCGAAGTCCCAACCGCAGA